>JAKPIQ010000144.1 GCA_029549715.1 Candidatus Atribacteria bacterium
GGGCGTATACATTTTATTACTCTAATTGATAGAAGCCCTTCCTGGGCATATCCTTTTTCAGGGAAGGGAAGAAGCAAACACAGACTTAATATTAAGACAATCCACCATTTGCGCACTTTTTCACCTCCTCTTGAGTATACGACTTCTGAAATTGGATAGTTTCAATCACCATTAACCGCAAAACCATTGTAACACTCTTTTCTCCGGTAATTCATTCTTTCCGGGTCACCAGTATTGAGAGAGACGTTTTTTCTCTCTCAACGCCGGGATAGTTTTCCAGCGTTATTATTTTAGTATTTCTATTTCATTCTTTCCAGGGAACAACAGTGGTTTTCCTGTTGTTCTGGATTCCGGATCGATATACTCAGGAATGACAGATGAGAAGGAGAATTATAGGGGGTTACCCTTTTATAGCCCTCCTTCTACGGCTCGGGCTGCTTTTTCTAAGCTTTTATTGTACAGAGGAATTATAATTCCCTTCTAAAAAACCATCTCCCTCTTTTTCTATGGTTACCTCCACTATTTCTCCCTGTTTAGAGTTTCCCCTAAATCTGACTGGAATGTAGTTTTCAGAATATCCTGAGCCCATTCCCTTTTGCGCTGATTCTACTAAGACTTTTAGCTTTTTACCTAAGAAAAGGTGGTGATATTTTCTTTGATTTTCCCTGGCTACTTCCCGAAGAATTTTTTCGCGGTTTTTTTTCTCTGTTTTGGGGATTCCTATTTCTTTTTCCCATAGGAAAGCTGGTGTTCCCGGGCGGGGAGAAAACACAAAAACGTGAGTTCGAGAAAAACCTATTTCCTGAGCAAAGCTGACCGTGTTTTCGAAATCCTCTTTTTCTTCTCCGGGAAACCCTACTATGATATCGGTGGAAATCGCTACCTGGGGAGAGTAGCGGCGCAGTGTAGAAACCAGGGCCCGGTAATGAGCGGCATCATATCCTCTTCTCATACTTTTCAAAATTCGGTCACTGCCGCTCTGCAGGGGAAGGTGAAAATGAGGACACACCCTATCTGGCAGGGAAAAGTAGCGCTCAATAAACTCCTCATCCACCAGGAATGGCTCGATAGAGCTCAGCCGAAAACGCACCACAGAAGTATTATCTAGTAGCTCTCGTAAAAGAGTAATGAGGCTTTCCCCTTCTTTATCTTTCCCGTAATAGCCTAAGTTTATTCCACAGAGAACTATTTCTCTTATTCCTTCTCTCTCTAGAGCCTGGGCCTGTCTTATAATTTTCTCTTTTTCTTCGCTCCTTACTTCACCTCGTAGATGAGGAATTAAGCAGTAGCTGCAAAAATGATCACAGCCATCTTCTACCTTAATCCAAGCGCGGGCTCGGGGGGGAAGGGGATATTCAGCAAGAGGAAATTTCTTTCCCCACCATTTTTCTACCAGGTTTAAAATTTCTCTTTCTTTGGGAAAGGAGGGTAATAGAAAAACCGGTTCCTTAAACGGATTTTTTCTCTCCTGAGAGATTAGTCGGGCGTAACAGCCGGTCAATATTACTCGAGGAGCAAGGTTGTTCCGCAAAATTCTGTTTACCATTTGTCGGGTTTTGTTTTCTGCTTCCTTGGTTACCGCACAGCTGTTCACTATATAAAGGTCTGCTTCCTCTCCAAAGCTCACCACCTCTACCCCTTCCCGGGAAAAAGTGGTAGCTAATATATCACTTTCTGCTTGATTTACTTTGCATCCCAGAGTTTTTATCGCTACTTTCATTTATTCTCCTCCAAAAAAGAGGTCACCACCGAAGCGGCAAAGAGGCTGGCTGTTTCACTCCGCAGAATTTTCTCGGTTAATTTTATCCGCTCCCCTCGTCCTTTTTCCAGGATTTCTTTTTTTTCTTCTTCGGTTAAATCGCCTTCCGGTCCTATAACTATTTGAAAATTCCTCTTCTTTTTTTCCTGGAGGAAGGACCACAGGGTCTCTTCTCCCTGGGGGTCGGCTAGAATAACCGTCCCTGGGGAGCTACTCAGCTGGACTACAAAATCTTCCCATTGCTGTAAACATACCAAATCAGGAAAGATTGTCCTTCCCGATTGTTTACAGGCGCTCACCACAATTTTCTCCCATCTTTCTATTCGGGGGGGAGAAATAGGGCTGGTAAGCGAACGACGAGGAGAAAAAATCCCTATCTGCGACACTCCTATCTCGGTCAACTTTTCTATTACCCAGTCCATACGAGAAGGCTTTTTCAAAGCAGCTTGCCACACTGTGAGGTTAAAACTCCGTTTTTCTTCCCCTACTTTTTCTTGTACCCTTATTCGGGCTCTTCCTCCTTTTTCTTCCTCATAAATTCCCCGGAATAGCCCTCCCTTCCCGTCGGATAAGAAAATGGGAGAGCCGGGCTTTATTCTTTCTACTGAAAGATGATGGCTCTCCTCGGGAGAGAGTAAAATTACCTCCTCAACTATCAAAGGAGAATGAAAAAAGAAGTGGCTCATGAGGAGAATTATTATTCAGGGCGAGTAAAAGTTTCCTTTAAGCGCTCAAACACCCTGCCTTGTTTTCGATTGTCACCGTTTCCATCAATGTTGTTTTCTACTCGCTCCAGCTCCAGGAGCTTCTCTAGAGTTTGGCGGTGCTCTGTAGTCAGCCGGCGAGGCATGCGGAGCTTAACTCTGATTATCTGGTCTCCCCGGCTACCGCTCTGGGGATCAGGCAGGCCTTTGCCTCGCAAACGCAGCGAGGTCCCGCTTTCAGTTCCTGCAGGAATGCGAATCTTTTCCGGGCCGCGCAAGGTGGGTATTTCTACTTCGTCGCCCAACACCAATTGAGGATAACTCAGTTCCAAATCATAATAGAGGTCTGAACCCTTTCTCTCCAGAATCGGATGAGGTCTGACCTCTACATAGACATATAAATCTCCTGATGGACCTCCATTCTCTCCTGCCCCTCCTTCTCCAGCCACACGTAAGCGATGACCACTATCTACTCCAGCAGGAATCTTAACTTTGATTTTTCTCTTGGCCTTGACTTTACCGTTTCCCCGGCAAAGGGGACAGGTATCTTCTGTTATCCATCCTCGACCCTGGCAATAAGAGCAAGGTCGAGCAGTAACTACTGAGCCAAAAAAAGAAGTCTGAGTGTGACGAACTTCCCCTCTTCCCTGGCAATGGGGACAGGTAACCCTTTGCTTTCCCCCTATTCCCTGGCACTCCGAACAGACCTCCAGGCGGGAAAAGGAAATTTCTTTTTCCACTCCCTGAGCTGCTTCTTCAAAGTCTAAGGTAACCTCTACGTTTATATCTTGTCCTTTCGTTGGGCGAGGTCGGCGTTCTCTACGATATTGAGTGCCTCCCCCGAAAAGGAAGTCGAATATGTCACCAAAGTTGGAAAAATCACCAAAGGGGTCAAAGTCTGTACCGAAGCCGCCATAATTTCCCTCGCCTCCTCTCTCAAAAGCGGAGTGGCCAAAGCGGTCATAAGCCGCTCTTTTTTCCTCATCAGATAATACCTGGTAAGCTTCATTAATTTCTTTAAACTTTTCTGCCGCATCTTTATCACCAGGGTTGACATCAGGGTGATATTGACGAGCCAGGCGACGGTAGGCTCTTTTTATATCTTCTGAACTGGCATTTCTATCTGTACCTAAGACCTCATAATAATCCCTTTTCATAACTAACCTTTCACCTTTTTACAAGTTTCTCTCTATTATACTACAAATCAGCTCCAATTTGTTGGGGGGGAGGAGAAAAGCGGTAGTATTTTAGTAATAGGAGATAAAAATGGCAAAAAATTTATCTGGAAGCTCTCCGAAGTAAAGTAAATGATTCACTGGGGAGTCATACCGCTCTTTTCTTCTTTCTAAAGGTATTTTTATATCGTCTTTATTAAGCGATGCCCTTTCTTCTGGTTCTTTGAAATTATGGATACTATTCTCCCTCTTCCTAAAGGAGAGGGGAGGATGTTTTAATTTTTTCTCTTACCCCCTTATCATGCCTCTTTTTAGAATATTTTTTCCACCCACTTTATTATAGAGCCCCTATAAACTTGACAGGTTTTGCAAATGCTGGTAAAATTGCTCCGTTGCTTTTTGGGAGGTGCTTTTTTTTGAGCATAGAGGAGCTAAAAAATAAAAAGGTAGTGGTAGGTAAGCGAGAGACCGAAAAAGCAATAAAAAAGGGTAAAGCAAAGAAAGTTTTTTTAGCTCAGGATGTAGATGAGGAATTACAACAGGAGCTAATTGGTTTATTAGAAGGCGCAAGGGTGCTCTGGGAATATGTTCCCCGGGCTAAAGATTTAGGGTTAGCCTGTGGTATTGATATAGAAGCTTCTTGTGCGGCTATTATTGAAGATTGAGAGCAAGGGAGGAATAAGATGCCAACCGTTAATCAACTGGTGAGGAAGGGCAGAAAACAGCCCAAAAAGAAAAGTAACGCTCCAGCCTTAAAAAACTCTCCCCAAAAAAGGGGAGTATGTACCAGGGTGTGGACTATCACTCCTAGAAAGCCTAATTCAGCTCTGCGCAAAGTGGCTCGAGTTAGGCTTACCAATGGGATGGAGGTCACTGCCTACATTCCTGGTATTGGACATAATTTGCAGGAACACTCTATTGTTCTGGTGAGAGGAGGCCGGGTGAAAGATCTACCCGGAGTTCGTTATCACGTTGTCCGAGGGGCTATGGATGCTGCGGGAGTGGAAGATAGAAGACAAAGCCGCTCCAAGTATGGAGCCAAAAGGCCTAAGTCTTGAGGAGGTGTAGAAATTGCCCAGGAAAGGTCCAGTTCCTAAAAGAAGAATACCTCCTGATCCGGTTTATAATAGTGTGGATGTAGCTCGTTTGATTAATAAAGTTATGAAGGCAGGGAATAAAAGTGTGGCAGAAAAAATTGTTTATGGAGCTTTTGATATAGTAAAAGATAAAACCCAAAGAGATCCCCTGGATGTCTTATCTCAAGCCCTGAACAATGTGATGCCCCTTATAGAAGTAAGGCCTCGCCGGGTGGGAGGAGCCACCTATCAGGTACCTATGGAAGTGAGGCCAGACAGAAGCAAAAGTTTGGGCTTGCGCTGGTTAGTAAGCTATGCTCAGGGGCGACCGGGAAGAAGCATAACCGACAAGTTAGCTCAGGAGATAATGGATGCAGCTAACGGAACAGGTGGAGCAGTAAAAAAGAGAGAAGATACTCATCGAATGGCTGAAGCTAACAAAGCGTTTGCTCATTATCGTTGGTTTTAGTAGGAGGTTAGAGAGTTTAAGGTGAGTAAAACTATGGCAAATAGAGCACAATTAGAATCTGAAGAATACCTTATTTCTAAAATTCGCAACATTGGAATAATGGCTCATATTGACGCAGGTAAAACTACAATTACCGAGCGTATTCTTTATTATACTAAAAAAATTCACCGTTTAGGGGAGGTTCATGAAGGAGCAGCTACTATGGACTTTTTGCCCCAGGAACGGGAGCGGGGTATAACTGTTAGTTCGGCGGTTACTACCTGTTTCTGGAAAGATTGTCGTATTAATATTATTGATACGCCAGGCCACGTGGACTTTACTGCGGAGGTAGAGAGAAGCTTGCGAGTGTTGGATGGAGCAGTGGCAGTCTTTTCCGGGTTGGAAGGGGTAGAGCCTCAGTCGGAAACAGTCTGGTATCAGGCTGATCACTATCATGTACCTCGCATTGCTTTTATTAATAAATTAGATAGAGTAGGAGCAGATTTTTACGCTGCAGTTCAATCTATTCGACATAAATTGAATGCCAATGCTCACCCCTTACAGGTTCCCATAGGTAAGGAATCTGATTTTCAGGGAGTGGTTGATGTAATAGAGATGAAGGCTTACCTTTATGGTTCGGAGGGAGAAGGTGCAGATTATCAAATAACCGAAGTCCCACCGGAACTGGAGGAGGAGGCTCGAGAGGTTAGAGATAGATTGGTAGAAGCCTTAGCGGAGCTAGATGACTATATGATGGAAAAATACATAGAAGGAGAAGACATTTCTCCTCTGGAGATCAGAGAGGCTATCAGGCGAGTTACCATAACTGGCAAATTTATCCCGGTTCTGGGGGGAGCAGCTCTGAGAAACAAAGCCATCCATCCTCTTTTAGATGCCATCGTCTGGTATCTTCCTTCTCCTCTGGATTTGCCTCCAGTAGAGGGAATTAATCCTCGAACCGGGGAAAAAGAGCACCGATTTGCCTCGGTTCAGGAACCTTTTTCTGGTCTGGTTTTTAAGATTGTCTCCGATCCTTATGTGGGAAAGTTGACCTTTTTCCGGGTTTATTCCGGTTCTCTGAAGAGTGGTAGCTATGTTTATAATTCTACCAAAGGAGAAAAAGAAAGGGTCAGTCGGTTACTGATGATTCATGCCAATCATAGAGAAGATGTGCAAGAAGTGAGGGCGGGAGATTTGTGTGGTATCGTGGGTTTGAGGAGAGCTACTACTGGTGATACTCTCTGTGATGATAATCATCCTATTCTTTTAGAATCTCTTTCTTTTCCCGAACCGGTTATTTCAGTAGCTATTGAACCTAAGACTCGCGATGACCAGGACAAAATAGCGATGGCTCTTTTCAAGCTGTCTGAGGAAGATCCTACTTTTCAGGTGCGCACTGACGAAGAAACTGCTCAGACCATAATTTCGGGAATGGGGGAATTGCACCTCGAAATTATAGTGGACCGTCTGTTGCGGGAATTTAAGGTAGAAGCTAATGTTGGTCAACCTCAAGTAGCTTATAAAGAAACTATTAAAAAACCTGCTCGGGCAGAGGGTAAATTCATTCATCAGGCCGGCGGGAGGGGACAGTATGGTCATGTGGTTCTGGAAATAGAACCTGCCGAAGAACATTTTGTTTTCGAAGATCATATAGTAGGGGGGGTTATCCCCCGAGAATACATTCCCGCTATTCAAGCAGGAGTCAAAGAAGCTTTAGATAGCGGTGTGGTGGCTGGTTTTCCAGTGATTGGTATAAAAGTAAAACTTGTAGATGGCTCTTATCATCCGGTAGATTCTTCCGACATTGCTTTTAAAATTGCCGGCGCTCTGGCAGTTAAAGAGGCTATCCAGAAAGCCGAACCGGTCATTTTAGAGCCAATCATGAAGGTTCAGGTGGTCGTTCCCCAGGAATACCTGGGAGATGTGATAGGAGACCTGAACGCTCGACGAGGGAAAATCGAGGGAATGGAAACGCGGGGAGCGGTGCAAATTATTAACGCTCTGGTCCCCTTGAAAGAACTGTTTGGTTATGCCACCGCCTTGCGGTCTCTTACCCAAGGAAGAGGTAGTTACACCATGCAGTTTTATCGTTATGAGGAAGTTCCCTCTTCTATTAGAGACGAAATTATGGAAAAAGGGAGATAATCAAAAGGAGGACAGAAGCACTATGGCAAAGCAAAAATTTGAAAGAGTGAAACCTCACGTTAATATAGGTACTATCGGGCATGTAGACCATGGAAAAACTACTCTTACTGCTGCTATAACACAGATTTTGGCCAAGGAAGGATGGG
>JAKPIQ010000149.1 GCA_029549715.1 Candidatus Atribacteria bacterium
CAGAATGAACAAGAAAAAGGATAAAAAGAAGCTATCCCCTTTTATCGAGCGAGTGGATAATATCTTTTTCTGGGTGTTTTTCTTTATTGTTCTACTTTCCCCCTATTATCGGGGTTTATATTTTCGGCTGGAGCGTTATCCTTTTCTTGCCATTATCTGTATAGTGGGAATAATTTATCTCGTTTTCCGTCATTTGCGACATTCACCCCTTGTGATACCCAAAAATCTTTTTCTCCCCTTTGCTCTTTTGGTTTTACTCTATGGAATTAATGTCTTTTTTGCTGCTGACCATGGCCTGGCTCATCAGGAGTTTGTCAACTATGGGGTGTATTGTCTCTTTTTCCTGCTCCTTGCCTCCTTAGAGGCTAAAATTCCCTCAGGGTTGGTTCTTTTATTTTTTGGAGCTAATGCGGTTATCCTTTCTTTGCTCGGGCTTTTCCAGGAGTTTGGCTGGATATCTCAAGATACTTATTTTCTTGGGATGGCTCTTCGAGCAATGTTTGATGGAGGGAGGCTTTCCGCTACTTTTCAGTATCCCAACACTGCCTCAGCCTACTTTGGAATGGGCTATCTGGCTCTACTTGGAGCTTCTATGAGTGAATTAAAAGCCCCCTGGCGACACCTGTCTTACTTTTTAGCTTTTTTAGCCCTGGGCGGAGTTTTTTTCACTTACTCCCGAGGGGGAGTGCTGGCTCTGGGGTTTACGGTGTTACTTTTGATGTTACTTCTTCCCCAGCGGGAAAAAGTGAATTTTTCTCTCTCTTTTGCTATTTCTGCCTTGCTTTTAGTCCTTATCTCTCCCTTTTTGGAGCGGCTTCTCTCAGAAAAATCTCCTTTATTCTTTCTGCTCATCTGTGCCGGAGGGCTGTTATTCTTGGGTCTGCGCTATTTATTTACTTTCTTAGAAGAATATTTCGCCGGCTGGTCAGAAAGAAAATTCCTCCTTTTATTTCTGGCTCTTCTTCTTGCTGGTGGAGGAGCGTTTTTTCTCCTGGTCCAAACGGGAGTCATCACCGGCCAAGCAGCCCGTCTTCTGGATTTGAGTCTACAAAGCCGTAACATCTGGGAGCGTCTGGTTTTTTACCGTGATGGCCTTCGTCTTTTCTTAGAGCGCCCCTTGAACGGCTGGGGGGGAGGAGGCTGGGAAGCGCTTTATTTCTCAGTACGTTCTTTTCCCTATGTTACCCGTACCACTCACAACTTCTATCTCCAAGTGCTTATCGAAGGCGGGGTGATAGGGATAGCACTGCTGGGCTTTTTGCTTTTCTCCCTTTTCTGCTCCGGTGGGAAAAGAGTACGCTCGGGGCATGCTTCCCCTGGGGTAGGCATCCTCTGGGGAATAGTTTTTTTAGGCTTCTTCCACGGGCTGGTGGATTTCAACTTTAATTTAGGTGCTTATCAGCTCACTATGTGGTTTCTGGTCGGCTGTGCCACCTGGGCGTTTATAGACAAATCGGAAAAAAAGGCTTCTTTCTCCCTACCACCTATTCTCCTGGTAATTCCTTTAGCACTTTTCTGCACCTTAAGCTCTCTCTATATTGCCTCCGAGCTTCGAGTAGCGACCGGAGACCATTTTATGCAAAAAGGCGATTGGGACACAGCAATAGTGTTCTACGAGCAAGCGTTGCATTTTGAGCCCTGGAACCCTCGTCCTCATTACTCATTAGGATTAGCCTTTCACGAAAAATTTCTCGCAGAGCGTAAATCAGCCCAGCGGGAGCGAGCTATCGCAGAAGGAGAACGAGCGCTTCGTCTGGCTCCCCGCAACACCTCC
>JAKPIQ010000182.1 GCA_029549715.1 Candidatus Atribacteria bacterium
TCCAGTTTTAGTGCTCAAGCGGGAGGATGGAGTGCTAACCAGATTGTAGCTGAGACTCTGAGAAGGTTTAGCCAGGGTATGAAGGTGGCGGTGGAGGTAGCCTTAATGGCCGCAGAAGCTGGACTTATTGATGTAGAAAAAGAGACCATATCTATAGGAGGTACTGATAGAGGAGCAGATACTGCTATTGTGGTGAAACCCAGTTATGCCAGAAACTTTTTCGATTTTGAAATTAGAGAAATTTTAGCCAAACCACGAGTTATATAAATTGAGTGATAAGGGAGCTTTTTCACTGTTTTTGATTTAGTTTAAAACATTCACAATGAGTCTTTTTTATTCCTGGCTCACGAGGTAAGCAAAATTGGTGAAGAAAGCTAAGTTTTGGCCAGGATACCAGGTAGGTTCTTTTACTGAGAGTAAACTTATTGGAAAACTGGTGTTCTTGGGAAACGAGAGGGTAAGGCAATACCAGCGCCAAGCCCGAATTGGCCGAGAAATAGAATTTCAGGAGGTTTTACATGGTTAAAACAGTTTTTTTAGGGATAGATTTGGGGGGAACCAATACCAAGGTAGCTTTAGTGGATGAAGAAGGTATGGTTTTAGAAAGAAGCATAATCCCTACTCGAGCCGTGCGGAAAGCAGAAGAAGTGGTCCAGGACATTGCCTCAGAAGCTGCAAAATTGTGCAAAAGGTTTGAGGAGCGAGGCTTCAAGGTGCAGGCGGCAGGTATCGGGATTCCGGGCCTTATTGATTGGGAAGAAGGAGTTTGTCTTCTGCTTCCCAACTTCCCTAATAAATGGAAGGACGTTCCTATCCGCAAATGGCTGGAGGAAGAGTTATCGTTACCGGTGGCAGTGATTAATGATGTGCGAGCCATTACTCTGGCTGAAAAAAGATTTGGAGCGGGAAAAGAAGTACAGAGCTTGGTAATGGTGGCTATTGGGACAGGCATTGGAGGAGGAGTGGTATTGAATGGTGACCTCTATATTGGTAAAGATGGGGCAGCAGGAGAGTTCGGTCACCTTACAGTAGAACCAAATGGGCTACGTTGTGGTTGTGGTAGCTGGGGATGCCTGGAAGCCTATTCTTCAGGTCCTGCTATGGTAGCACAAGCTCTACGAGCTCTGGTTCACCAGAGTGATACCTTAATTCGAGATATGGTGGAGAATGACTTCAGCCGGGTTAGCCCCAAAATTATAGCTGAAGCAGCTCAAAAAGGAGACACTATAGCTGTAGAGATAATTGAACGAGCAGGCTATTATATTGGTCAGGCTCTTTCCTGTATTTGTGTGGTAGTTAACCCGGAGATGATAGTAATTGGAGGAGGAGTAGCTCAAGCGGGGGAGCTACTTTTTAAAAGTATTGAGCAGGGTTTGCGAGAGAGGCTTTTTATTATTCCAGTGGATACCATTCGACTTGTTCCAGCACAATTGGGTATGGATGCTGGAGCTATCGGTACAGCCACCTGGGCAAAGGAAAGATTAGAAAAGGGGGTTATAGGGTGAGTAATACTGTTAAAGTAGGAGTAATAGGTGCTGGCTTTATTGGCCCAGCTCATATCGAAGCTTCCCGTCGGACTTTTTTAGCTGAAGTGGTAAGTTTAGCTGATGTAAATGAAGAAGCAGCTCGCCAGAAGGCCGACCAGTGTGCGGTAAAGAAATACTATGGTGATTATCGCGATCTCTTGCAAGATGAGGAAGTGGAAGTAGTACACGTTTGCACTCCTAATTATCTTCACTACCAGATGAGCAAAGATGCGCTTCTGGCTGGAAAACATGTAGTTTGTGAAAAGCCTTTGGCTATGAATCGTCAAGAAGCAGAAGAGTTAGTAGAACTGGCTGATAAAAAAGGACTGGTAAATGCTGTTCATTTCAATATTCGCTACTACCCTCTGGTTCGC
>JAKPIQ010000198.1 GCA_029549715.1 Candidatus Atribacteria bacterium
TCAATGATTTGGCAGGGTGGGAAAGGGAGGGGGATTTTTGAGGAAAAGTATTTTTGAGGAAAAGACACCTTCATCTTGGCCCTCTCCCGTCGAGGGAGAGGGGAAAAGAAAGAGGAGTTGAGGGAGGAAATGAGTTCAGGGAAAAGGAAAGAAAGGAGACAATAAGGAGGAAAGAATTCCCCCTTATACTGGGTTATACTGGGAAATCTTTTCTTCCCAGTATTCTTTTGTTTTTTGTCTTTATTCTTTTTTGTCCTTTTCTTTAGTCTTTCAGGGGGTCATAGAGGGATCAGTTTCCCCCTATGGTCGGGGTTATAAGGGGCAACACTCCCTTATAGTTCTATTCTTTATGCCGGGACTACAAATAATAAAAGGTGAGGAGAAAGAAAGCGGTAATTTTTCCCTATTTTGCTAAAAAGAGCTCTGGTTCTTTTTTTCCTTGATAAAATAGGATAAGATAAGTCAAAGAGGTGGAGAAAATGGATAGCTATTTTATGAATTCAGAAAGGATAAAGAGGTATCTCAATTATAGACTGATGAGGGGGATGTTTCGCTGGGTGAGCAACTCAGCAGTGGATGAGTGAGTAAAGTTAGAGAAAATTGTCGTTTATTACCACAAAACCACAAGAAATTGGGGTCAAAGATCTTTCTCCTCAGGAGCGAGAAGAAGTGTTAGAATTTATCTATCAGTGTGTGATGGAAAAAAGGATATTTGTTTTCAGCGCTACCCCAGCTGGGGAGAAAATGTTTGGAGAAGGAGTAATAGCTACCAGCCACAGCTTGAGTGTCGGAAGGCGGGCGGGCTCAGGTGGCGGAAAGTACGCAGGGGGACGTGGAGCAGGTGGAGCTTATTGCACTCTACTAGCTAATGGAGTAATTGCCCCCTATATATTTATGCCTGTTGTTTTAGGAAATATTATGGAACAACCTTTCTCCCAGATGTGGAGGGAGTCGTCGGTATTAAAAGAGGCAAGAGATAGAGCTCTTTACCGGGGACATTGCGGAAAGTGTGATTGCCAGCTGGTTTGTGAAGGGTGTCGAGCTTATGCTTATTTTAAGGATTATTTAGCTTCTGATGGGGGTTGTAAATTTGATTAAAATTTTTGGGAAGAGATAGAGAAAGAAGAGCCTTATCTTGCAAATTTTTGATTTAATGGAAGAGGTGGAAGATGGATAATAGTTTTTACATCACTACTCCTATTTACTATGTAAATGATGTTCCTCATATCGGTCATGCCTACACTACTTGTGCTGCTGACGTTCTGGCTCGCTATTATCGCTTGCGAGGGTATCGAGTTCTTTTCTCTACCGGCACTGATGAGCACGGGCAAAAAATAGAAAAGGCTGCCTGGGACCTGGGAATTTCTCCTCAAGAGTTGGTGGATAAGATGGTGGTTCGTTTCCAGGACTTGTGGGAGAAGATGAATATCTCTTATGATGAGTTTATTCGTACCACTGATCCCCGCCACATAAAAGTGGTGCAAGATTTTTTCCGCTTATTGGATGAGCGGGGCTATATTTATCTTGGGGATTACGAAGGGTGGTATTGCGTTCCTTGTGAAACTTTCTGGCCGGAGAGCCAGCTGGATGAGCGTCTGGCTTGCCCGGATTGCGGGAGGCCTCTAGAGAAGTTAAAAGAAGAGAGTTATTTTTTTGCTCTTTCCCGCTTCCAAGAGCCACTTTTACAATATTTGGAGAGTCATCCCGATTTTATAATGCCTGAAAGTCGATATCGTGAAATTGAGAGCTTCATAAGAAGAGGTCTTAAAGATCAAAGCATCTCTCGGGTGGGGCTGGAGTGGGGAATACCGGTTCCTTCTCATCCTCGCCATACTCTTTATGTGTGGTTCGATGCTTTAATTAACTATTTAACAGCTGCGGGTTGGGGGAGCTCGCCAGATAAATTTTCTACTTTTTGGCCTTCTACCTATCATCTGGTAGGTAAAGATATTCTTCGCTTTCACGCTGTTCTCTGGCCGGGGATGCTCATGGCTGCATCTTTACCTTTGCCTCAGCGGATATTTGCTCATGGCTGGTGGACAGTAGAGGGAGAAAAAATGTCTAAATCTCGAGGTAACGTGGTAGATCCTTATTTAATGATCGATCGCTATGGAGTAGACCGTTTCCGATACTTTTTGATGAGAGAAGTAAGCTTTGGTCTGGATGGAGATTTTTCAGAAAAAGCGTTAGTAGAACGCTCTAACGCTGATTTATCTGATAACTTTGGTAATTTTGTTCACCGAACCTTAGGGATGGTGTGGAGATATAAAAAAGGAGTAGCGAGGAAGCCCTCTCCTTATCAAGATGAAGAATGGGAAAAACTGCTGGAGGAAGTAAAAGAGGGTTTCCACTACCATATGGAGCGGTTTGCTTTCTCTCAAGCCCTAGAGCAAGTTTGGAGGTTAGTTCATTTTGCTAACCGCTACATCGAGCGAGAAGCTCCCTGGAAGTTGCACAAAGAAGGGAAAGAAAAAGAGTTGGAGGACCTTCTTTATCGATTGTTGGATAATGCTCGGTTGCTGAGCTTTTTTCTTTACCCTTTTATGCCCGATACTGCTTTAAGGTTGAGAGAGCTTTTAGGCTTATCCCCCAACCTGGAGGGGGAAAACTGGGGAGAAGCGCTCCAGTGGTCCCTGGGTCCGGAAGTTTATTCGGTACGAGAAGCTCAACCTTTGTTTCCGAGAATTGTAGAGTGAAGGAGTGAGAAATATGGCGCTACCAGAAATTAGTGTGGAAGATTTTCAAAATATTGACCTGCGGGTGGGGGAAGTGATAGCGGCAGAAAGAGTGGAAGGGACTAAAGCTCTGTTGGCTTTACGAGTTAATCTGGGAGAAGAAGAAAGAACTTTGGTAGCAGGGCTGGCTGACTATTACGAGCCCCAAGAGCTGGTGGGGAAGAAAATCATTGTTCTTGCCAATTTAAAGCCCGCTAATATTCGGGGAATCAGGTCAGAAGGGATGCTTTTGGCTGCTGATGATGGAAAAGGAACGATAAGTATTTTAACTGTAGATCGGGATATAGCGCCGGGGAGCAAGATAAGGTGAGCTCGTGGGTGGATGTCCATGCCCATTTAGAAGGAGAGGAGTTTGCAGAAGATAGAGAAGAGGTAATTGATAGAGCACAGAGTGCAGGAGTGGAAATTATCGTTAATGCTGCCACTTCTCGCCGTTCAGCTCAGAAGACTTTAGAGTTAGTAGAGCGTTATCCCTCTCTCTATGCCAGTGTGGGTATTCATCCTCAGGAAATAGGGGATGAGTTGCCCGACCTTTCCTTCTTAGAGGAATATGCACAAAGAGAAAAGGTTATAGCTATAGGAGAGGTAGGATTGGACTATTATTGGGACAAGAGCTACATCGACCAACAGAAGGAAGTTTTCTGTCAGCAGATTGAACTGGCCAAAAAACTTTCTCTTCCCTTAATTGTCCATTCTCGAGAATCCCACAATGATTTGTGGCAAATTATAAAAGAGAAGATAGGTGAGGAAATAGTAGTCTGGCATTGTTTTTCAGGAAATGAAAACATTTTGCAGGAAGCACTATCCTTACCAGTTTATTTTTCCCTGGGAGGAGTGGTAACTTATCCTAAAGCCACTGGTTTGCGAGAAGTGGTTAAAAAGATTCCTCTCTCCCGGGTTCTTCTGGAAACTGATGCTCCCTACCTTCCTCCTCAATCACGGAGAGGAAAGCGGAATGAACCGGCGTTTTTACCTGAAACTGCCTCATTTTTAGCTCAGTTGTGGGATATTTCTCTCCTGGCCTTAAGAGAAAGAGTTTGGGAAAACTTTTTCCTGATTTTTGGAAGAAAAGTTAATTTCCGTTATAATAGTTAATAGAGTGTGGGAAAGAGAGGATTTTAGATATGACTAAAATGAAAATTCAGGGTTTAATGTTTGACCAGAAGAATGCCATGGCGGTGGTGATTCTGACTGATGAAGAAGAAAAAAGAAGTCTTCCTATTTGGATTGGCTTATTTGAAGCTCAAGCTATCCTTTTAGGTTTGCAGGGAGTGAAAACTCCTCGTCCTCTCACCCATGACCTCATGGCTTCTGTTATCCGCCAATTAGGAGGAGAATTGGAAAAGATAGTTATTACCAAAGTGGTAGATAACACTTTTTACGCTCTTCTCTACATTCGGATAAATGGAAATGAGATAACTATAGATGCCCGTCCCAGCGATGGGATAGCGCTTTCTTTGCGAATGGGAGCTCCTATTTTCATTTCCAAGGAAGTTCTCAGTTCTACTACTGTGGCTATGGGAGAGATAGACGATAAGGAAATAGAGGAGTTTAGTCAGTTTTTGGACCACCTGAAACCAGAAGATTTAAAAAAATACTTGGGCTATGAATCATGATTGGATAATAGGAGTTATTGGTCAGCATTCCTGTGACGCGGAGTTGTATGAAATTGCGCGCCAGGTAGGAAAAGGGATTGCTGAGCGAGGTGCCGTTCTCCTTTGCGGAGGGTTGGGGGGAGTAATGGAAGCTGCGTGCCGGGGGGCAAAACAAGCTGGTGGTTTTACGGTGGGTATTTTGCCCGGTAGTTCGGGGGCAGATGCTAACCCCTACGTAGATTTGAAAATTGTAACTGGTTTGGGGGAGGCTCGTAATTTAGTTGTTGTCCTCAGTGCCTCGGCTCTGGTGGCTTGCGGGGGTCAGGCGGGAACCTTGAGTGAAATTGGTTTTGCCCTTCGTCATGGTAAGATTCTGGTGGGATTGAATACCTGGAGGATCCAGGACCCGGCAGGGAAAGAAGATTTTTTCCCCCAATTCCAGGAGCCAGAGGCAGCACTAAATTATGTGTGGAGTAAATTGGAGAGAAATCATGCCCTCTAATGAAGAGCCAGGTGAAATTCGAGTAAGCGTCTCCACTTTAGTGGAAATGGCGGCCCGAGCTGCTTTCCAGGTGGAAGGAGTAAGAGGAGATTTTAATCATATCCTTCAGAACACCAAAGTTATCCTCCGAGGGGAGCCCCTCCCTCTTAATGAAAAGGTTTCGACAAAAAGAGAAGATGTGTTCGTTAATATTTCCTTAAAAGTCTACTCTCAGGAAAATTGGGGAGAAGTAGCTCGAGAGGTGCAAAAAAAGGTAAGTGATGCGCTGAGAAGCTGGGGGTTTCCCTTAAAAGGAGTTAATGTGGAGGTCACAGAGGTGGATTGGTTTTTAGAATAAAGAAAAAGAAAAGGGGTGGTTAACTTGTACAATCCTGAGGGTTTGTGCCAGGTGTGCAGGCATTGCGATCCGGAGATGAAAAAGAGGGGGGTTTATAAGTGTCTATTAGGAGAACAAAAAGAAAGAAAAGAGCCGGT
>JAKPIQ010000174.1 GCA_029549715.1 Candidatus Atribacteria bacterium
AAAGGGTGAGTTTGCAGTGTGGACTTGTGATTTATCTCTGGACTATGTAAGAATAAATAGCCATTATAGCTAGCAGCAGCCCTACGGCAGGCAATAGGGGGAAACCCCCTATCACCCCCGGGGAAGAACAAAAAATTAAAAAATTAAAAAATTAAAAGATTAAAAAATTAAAAGATTAAAGATTAAAGATTAAAGGATGACCGAGGAAGAAAAAGCGTCTTCCTCGGTGTAAAAGAGAACTTACCCGGTTTTGTGATTAATTATTATTTCCTGTAAATCAGGAGGAGGAAGCTATGAAGATAGTGGTAAAAATTGGAGGCCAAAATATCGATTTTAAAAACGAGAGCTATTTTCGAGTGCTCGCTCAACTGGCCAAAGAGGGCATAAAATTGGCTCTGGTGCACGGAGGTGGGACTCAAATCACTGAATTTTTAGAAAAGGAAGGCCGGGAAAGCCAGTTTGTGGAAGGTTTGCGAGTTACTTCTCCTCAAGATATGGAAATAATTGAAATGGTCTTGAGCGGTCTTTTAAATAAAATGCTGGTGGGTATTTTCCATCATCAGGGGGTTCCTGCTTGTGGGATAAGCGGTAGAGATGGTTTCTTATTAGAAGGGGAAAAGTATTACCCTACTTCAGGAGGTGAAAAGATAGATTTGGGAAGGGTAGGGGAAATAAAGAAAGTAAATCCTCGCCTGGTGCACATTTTGTGGGAAGGAGGATTTTTGCCTGTTATTTCTCCAGTAGCAGCTGATAAGGAGGGGGAGAGCTTAAACGTGAATGCTGATTGGGCAGCGGCTCGTCTGGCTGTGGCTTTGCAGGCCGATAAGCTACTTTTCTTTTCCGATACTCCCGGAGTTTTACGTGATATAGAAGATAGAGATTCTCTCATCGAAACTTTATCCGGGGCGGAAATTGAAACCCTGAAAAAAGAGGGGAAAATTCACGGGGGAATGATTCCCAAACTGAAGATGGCAGAAGAAGCTCTGCGGGGTGGAGTGAAAGAAGTATTTATCGGGGAGGGAAAGGAGATGGAAAACCTTCCCCTCTTTTTAGCGGGAGGGAAAATAAGAGGGACGAAGGTAGTGCTTTAGAGGCCGACTATAGGGGGAAACCCCCTATCACCCCCCCGAAAGGACAAAAAATTGAAAATATAAAAGATAAAAACAACTGAGGAGAAAAACCCTCCTCAGTACAAGAGAGAAGGTGAGGTAAATGACTTCTGCAGAAATCATGGAAAAAGAAGCACGCTATTTTTTGGGGACTTATAATCGTTTACCGGTGGTGCTGGAGCGAGGAGAAGGATGTTATGTTTTTGATGGGGAGGGAAAAAGATACCTGGACCTCATGGCCGGGATTGCAGTCAACGTTTTAGGTTATTCTTTTCCCCCTCTCCAGGAAGCCATAAAAGAAGAAGTGGATAAATTGCTTCATGTTTCTAACCTGTATTATAGTGTACCTCAGGTAGAGTTAGCCGAGCGCCTGGTAGAGAAATCTGGCTTTTCTCGAGTATTTTTAGTTAACAGCGGGGCAGAGGCCAACGAGGTAGCGCTGAAGATGGCTCGCTTTTATCGTAAAAGGAAATATGGTAGGGGCCATAAATTTATTTCCTTTTATCGCTCTTTTCACGGAAGAACCCTTTTGACTTTAGCTCTCACTGCTCAGGAAAAATTTCATCAGGACTTAGACCCTCTTCCTCCGGGGATAGAATATGCTACTCTTAACGACCTGCAAAGCGTAGAAAAAGTTTTAGATGACGAGGTGTGTGCCATAATAGTGGAGCCGGTGCAGGGAGAAGGAGGAATTTATCCCTGTGATAGGGAGTTCTTGGTGGGTTTGAGAAAGTTGTGCGATGAGAAAGACCTGGTTTTGATTTTTGATGAGGTGCAGTGTGGGGTGGGAAGGCTGGGAGAATTCTTTGCCTTTGAAAGTTTTGCAGTCAGACCCGATATCGTTACTATGGCCAAAGGCCTGGGAGGGGGCCTACCCCTGGGGGCGGTGTTAGTTGATGAGGAGGTTTCCGCCTCAGTTCATAGAGGAGACCAGGGAAGCACTTTTGGGGGAAACCCGGTGTGTGCTCGGGCAGCGTGTGTGGTAGTGGATGAAGTGAGCTCCAAGGACTTTCTCCTGGCAGTGAGAGAAAAGGGACAATACTTTGAAGAGCAACTCAAGAAGTTGGCCTCTACTTTTCCCGGGGTAGCAGAAGTGCGAGGTAAGGGCCTGATGTTAGGTATAGAGGTTCCCGGAAAAGCAAAAAAGGTTGCTGAGGAGATGCTCAAAGAGGGAGTTTTAGTAAATGCCTGTAATGATGATGTGGTGAGGTTTTTGCCCCCTCTGATTATCAATGAGGAAGAAATAGATGAGGGAGTAGAAGCCCTGCAGAAAGTTTTAGGAAGAATATAGTTTATGAAAAAGGAGGACCTAAAATGGGTCGACAGAAAGTAGTTTTAGCTTATTCAGGAGGATTGGATACCTCAGTAGCCATCCGCTGGTTAGAAGAACAATTCAATGCCGAGGTTTACGCTCTCACTCTGGATTTAGGGCAGGGCAAAGACTTAGAAGAGGTGCGCAAGAAAGCCTTAAGTATCGGAGCGAAAGAAGCGCTGGTTTTTGATGTGCGGGAAGAATTTCTGAACGACTATGTTTTGCCTGCTCTGTGGGCTCAGGCCGTTTATGAACATAGATATCCCCTCTCTACTGCTCTTTCTCGTCCTTTGATTGCCAAATATTTAGTCAAAGTGGCAGAGGAAAAAGGAGCGACCATGATAGCCCACGGATGCACAGGGAAAGGTAATGATCAGGTACGCATTGAAGTTTCGGTGATGGCTTTGAATCCCGGTTTGCAAGTGGTGGCTCCTGCGCGGCGGTGGGGGTGGACCAGAGAAGAAGAAATTGAATACGCTCATGCCAATGGTATCCCGGTTCCTGCTACTTTAGAACAACCCTATAGTATTGATCAGAATATCTGGGGAAGAAGCATTGAATGCGGAATTTTAGAAGATCCGGCAATTGAGCCCCCCGAGGAAGTGTTTGAGTGGACGAAAAATCCTCAAGATGCTCCGGAAGAACCTGCTTATCTGGAAATTGGCTTTGAAGAAGGAGTGCCTCGCCTTTTGGGAGGGAAGTATTACTCTCTTTTGAGCCTGGTGGAGGAATTAAATAGAGTGGGTGGTGAAAACGGGTTTGGCCGGGTGGACCATGTGGAAAATCGGTTAGTGGGAATCAAGTCTCGAGAGATTTATGAGTGTCCGGCGGCTTTCATTCTCCTTGAGGCTTACCGTGACCTTCAAAACCTGGTTCTTCCTCGGGAAGTAATTCACTTCAAACCTCATCTGGAAGAAGAATACGCGCAACTGGTGTATGAGGGTCTGTGGTATTCACCTCTCCGGGAAGCCCTGGATGCCTTTATGAGGTCTTTTTTGTCTCGGATGACAGGAGAGGTGAGAGTTAAGCTTTACAAGGGAAGCATGCAAGTAGTGGGAAGGAAGTCGGAATATTCTCTCTATGACTGGGGATTGGCTACCTATGACCGGGGAGATTTGTTTGACCACCAGGCCAGTGAGGGCTTTATTAAAATATGGGGTCTTCCCATCCAGGTGCAGGCTACTGTGGAGAAAAGGAAAAAGTCATGACCGATCTGTGGGGGAGCCGGATGGAAAAAAGCTTAGACCGGGAAGTGAAGGAATTTTCCACTTCTATTCCGGAAGATTTTCTCCTCTATAAGTATGACCTGTGGGGAAGTGCTGCTCACTGCAAAATGTTAGAAAAAGTAGGAATCATATCGGAGAAAGAGAGCCAAGAAATTCGGCGAGGCTTGCGAGTGATCTTTCAGGAGATAGAGGAGGAGAAAATAGATCCTTCCCCTTTTGAGGATATACATAGTCTGGTGGAAATCCGCCTGCGAGAGATAACCGGAGAGGAGGTAGGTGGCAAACTTCACACTGCCCGTAGCCGTAACGACCAGGTGGTTTTAGATGAGCGCTTGTTTTTGCGAGAGAAAACCGGAGAAGTTATAGAAGGGATTAATTTCCTCCAGGAAGCTTTGCTACAGAAAGCCCGGGAGAATAAAGATGTGGTTATGCCCGGCTATACTCATCTCCAGCCCGCCCAACCGGTTCTTTTTGCTCACCACCTGTTGGCCTACTTTTTTATGTTTCAGCGAGATGTAGAAAGGCTGGAAGACGCTCGAAAAAGAATAAATGTGCTCCCTCTGGGAGCAGGAGCGCTATCCGGGACCTCACTCCCTATCGATAGAAGATATGTAGCTGAACTTTTAGCTTTCCCCCGGGTGCAGGAAAACAGTATGGATGCTGTATCCGACCGGGATTTTATTCTGGAATTTTTAGGAGACCTGTCTATTATGTTTCTTCACCTCAGTCGGTGGGGAGAAGAA
>JAKPIQ010000206.1 GCA_029549715.1 Candidatus Atribacteria bacterium
TTAGCAAGAATCTTTTGAAGCTCATATTGCAAGGTGGTTAAGTTTTTGTTTCCTCCACAATAAAGGTAAGTGTCAAACCACGAATTCCAGTGTCCCACTGCTACAAAAAGGGCAATGGTGGCCAGGACAGGAAGGCACAAAGGAAGTACTACCTTAAAAAATATAACAAAGTCGTTGGCTCCATCTAACATTGCTGACTCTTGCAATTCGATGGGGAGACCTTCAATAAAAGCTTTCATAACAATGAGGTTAAAGGGATTAATAAGGCCAGGCAGGATATAGACCAGGAAATTGTTCATCAAACCCAGGCTTCTGATGAGAAGGAACTCGGGCACCAATCCTCCTCCTACATACATAGTTATCACAAACAAAGCGGTGAGGCTTCGTCGGGCAAAAAAATCTTTTCTGCTGAGAACATAGGCTACCATCGCTGTAGATAGTACGCTTGTGACGGTTCCGATGACAGTTCTCAAAGTTGATATTAAAGTGGCCTGTCCTATTAAAGGATAATTGAAAATTTCTTTGTAATTATCCAGGGTGAATACTCTTGGTAATAAAACAATTCCGCCTTTTATGGTATCAAAAGGATCGTTTAAAGATACTGCCAGTACATATAAGAAAGGATAAACAGTTATTATAGCGAGAAGTATCATTATTATATAATTTACTACATCGAAAACCTTATCTCCTAAAGAAAAAGACTTGGTAGCGATTTCTAATTCCCCCTTTTAAAAAATTCTATAATCCGAAACTCTTTTGCTCATCTGGTTGGCAGAAAACACCAGGATTAAGCTGATAACTGATTTGAACATACTTGCTGCAGTTCCAAAGGAAAATCTTCCTGCTCTGATTCCATAATCTAAGGCATAAAGGTCAATAACCTCGGAAACTTCTCTTACTGCAGGTGTCCGGAGCAGAAATTGTCTTTCATATCCGATGTTTATGATGTTTCCTATAGATAGGATAAGGATTACCGTAACCACAGGCATTATGCAGGGAAGAGTAATATACTGCATTTTTTTAAATCTACCTGCTCCATCTATTTCTGCTGCTTCATATAATGCTGGATTAACATCAGCAATGGCAGCAAGATAGATGATGGTATTCCAGCCTAATTCCTTCCATAAATCGGCGAATACTACAATCCACCAGAAGTATCTGGGTTCTCCCAGAAAAAGTATGGGTTCCTGGATAAGACCTATTTGTATGAGCAGGTAGTTAACAACTCCATCAGGGGCAAGCATGGCGTGAACTATACTTGCTACAATTACCCAGGACACAAAATGAGGGAGGTAAGAGATAGTCTGTACCGTTCTTTTGAAGGATTCATTTCTTATCTCGTTTATTAAAAGGGCTAGAAGGATGGGAAGAGGAAAACCAAAGATAAGCCCCAGAAGACTCATAGCCAGAGTATTTCTCATAACCAGATAGAACTCAGGATCGTTGAACATTTCTTTAAAATACTTTAAGCCTACCCATTGTTGTTGAAATAGGGGAATGCCTGGTTTATAATTTTGGAAGGCTGTAATCCAGCCCCACAGGGGTAGGTATCTAAAAATAATAAGCCAGATTACAAAAGGAAGAATCATTATTATCAAATACTTTTGCTTTTTAAGGGTTTTTATGGTGACTATTTTTTTATCCCTCCTTTTTTAAGGCCTGATTAAAGAATACCAGACAAAATTTTTAGTAAAACCGGAAATCTTAGACATTTTTATCCTTGAAGATTAGACAAAAATAAAAGGCAAAAATTAAATCATCGGGAGACAAAAATTAATGCTACACTTTAAAAAATCAAAGGTGAAAAGCTATGTTTCTAAAAATCTCTAATATGAAGATGCACACAAAACTGATAATTAGCTATATGCTCATCTCTTTTATTCCCATCTCTTTGCTCGGTGCTATGTCGGTAGTCTATTTTAGAGATTTTGCTTTTGACTCTACTTTGAGAGAAATTCACAGTGATTTTAATTCCATAAAGCTAAGGATTTCAGAGATTACAAACAATGTGGTGAACATAGCCAACAGGTTGATGATCGACCAGGATCTTCAAGAAATTGTATCTTATAGATATAAAAATCCCATGGAAGTGTATCTAAAATATTCTGGATATAAAGAGATAGACACTTATAAGCTTTTATATGGCAAAACCATATCTCACGTCAGAATTTATTCTGAAAACCCCACACTCCTGGAAAATGGGGTTTTTTACCGGGTAGATGACTATATAAGGGAAAAATCCTGGTACGAATTGGCCTACAAACTTGATGGGTTATTTACCTGGGACCTTATATACGAGGAAAGAGATTTGTACCCCAAGCCTTATCTTAGTTTAGTGAGATTATTGAAAAATCAATATAGTGAAAGATTTGGAGTATTGGTAATAAACTTAAATCCTGCAGAAATAAACAACATATTGAAGACCATAAATTTTAAAACCTTTCTTATAGATAAACATAGAAGAATTATTGCTGGAAACGGTGAGGACTATATAGGTGAAGAGTTAGATATCTCTCTTTCCGAAAGCTCAAAAAGAGAAGGATACGATGCCGTTATAGAGGGAGAAAAATACCGGATTATTGGTGTGCCTTTGACGTTGCCGGGGGAGAAGGAAGACTTCTATCTTGTAAGTATAATTCCCCTGGATATTATTTTGAGAGAGCCTCTTAGAATGCAAAATTTAGCTCTTTCAACTATATTTGTAACTGCTGTGCTTTCTATATCATTGATTTTTATTTTTTCAAGAACCATGAGCAAAAGAGTCAGATTGTTGAACCAGGGAGTAAAAGAAATTTCTCAAGGGAATTGGGATTTTAATATAGCTGTTGAGGGAAGCGATGAAATTGGAGAGTTAGCAGAAAACATAGAAAATATGGCTCAGGATGTAAAAAAACTTATAGAAGAGGTTTATCTCTCAAATTTGAGGGAAAAAGAAACCAAACTCCAGCTTTTGACCAGTCAACTTAATCCCCATTTTCTGTTTAACACCTTGCAAACTATTCATCTTATGGCCATAACTAGCGGACAAAAGGAGATTGCTGATATTTCTATAAAATTAGGTAACCTGCTCAGGAAAAGCATAGAGCTGGAAGACCTGATAAAGCTTGAGGCAGAAATCTCTCTTATAAGAGATTATTTGGAGATTCAAAGGTATAGGTTTGACCAGATAAGCTATAATATAGATGTTAGCGGAAATATAGGTGATGTGTATATTCTTCCATTTTTGCTCCAGCCTGTGGTAGAGAACTCCATAATTCATGGTTTACAAGAAAAATCATACCGTGGATTTATAAAAATAAGTATAGATGTAAAAGAAAAAGACTTAACAATCGTGGTTGAAGATAATGGAGTAGGCATGGATGAGCAAACTTTACAGATGATAAACAGCCGCGATTATAATAGTATATTTCAAGAGAAAACAGGAATAAAAAATACCATAGAAAGGATAAAACTTTTCTATGGAGAAAATTACGGATTGAAAGTCCAGAGCCAAAAAGGGAAGGGGACCAGGGTAGAGATTTTTCTACCTGCGGTGAGGAAAGGAGAAAGTGTATAGGGTTTTAATTGCTGATGATGAATCTATAATTAGAGAGGGATTAAAAAAAATTATTTCCTGGGATTCTTTGGGGTTTGAAGTAATAGGGACAGCGAGTGATGGAAGAGATGCCTATAGAAAGATTAACGCTCTGAGACCTGATCTTTGTATTATCGATATAAGGATGCCGGGACTGGATGGGTTAGAACTTATTTCTAAAATTAAAAAACAAAACCCAGACGTTAAAATAATAATATTAACCGGGTACCCTGAATTTGGATATGCTCAAAAAGCTGTAGATTTAGGAGTGGAAACTTTTTTATTGAAACCCATAGATCCTGTAATTCTTGAAGAAAAAGTAAAGGAAATATTTGTCGAATTGGAGCAAGAAAGAAACTTAAAATATATGCTGGGGAAAAGCATAGAGCTATCTAAGGAGAGGTTGATTTACCAGATAGTAAAGGGTAATTTAGAAAAAGTACCTGTAGAAGAAATAAATAGAATTTACAATTTTCAGTTTCCCTGGAAGTCTTATCAGATAGCTTTACTGCGGTTTAATGATCTCAATAACGTTAAAAATTTAGATTCTGTTGCTATGGAGATAGGTAAAGCATTAGAACCTTCAGGGTATAGTTTTTACGTGGAAGATATGGTGGGAATCCTTTTTAAGGATTTTTTATGCCACTATCATAAAAGAGAACTAACCTCTATAAAGAATTTGCTGAAGAGCAGGTATGGTGCAGATTTCACTGTATACATCGGGAAGAAAGTTTCCCAGTTAGAAGAAATTCGAGACTCCTTTGATTCGGCCATGTATTTGGTGAAGAACAAGTTTTGGGGTGGTCGGAAAGATATAGTGATTTACCCGGAAAAGAGGAGAGAAACAAAGTTGGAGGAAGAAATAGAAGAAAATGAAATTATAGAAAGAATCGAAAGAGCCATAGAATGTCTGGATACAAATTCCTTACAAGAAGCTCTGGAACTGAAGTTAGCAAGTTGTTTGACCAGAGAGGGTTCTGAAGACCAGATCCGATTAAGTTATTTAAACATTTATCTAAATGTGATTCACTATTTTTCCTCAAATTATAGTGGATTTAAAGAAAACTCTAATGATTATCTCAACGAAGAGGTTCTTAACCAGTTTTATAAAAAGGAATCTCTTCTGGAGCTGAATAAATTCACCGAGGATTCGTTATTCTTCGTTATGGAGAAGTTTGCTGAGATGTCAGGAAAATCTCTGATCTTTAAAGTTTTAGAGTATATAGACAGTAATTATTACACTGACTTGAAGCTACAAGATATATCCCAGAAATTTGGATATAACAGTTGTTACTTCGGAAAGTTGTTTAAAAAAAGCGTAGGGGAAAGCTTTAACACCTACCTCAGTAAAGTGAGAATAAACAAAGCAAAGGAATTCTTGCTTCAAGACATGAAAGTTTTAGAAGTTGCAGAAAAGGTGGGATACAAGGATGCAGATTATTTCATACAAAAGTTCAAAGAGCATACCGGACAAACTCCTAAAAGCTTTAAAGAAGAAATGATGTCTTCTTTCTGAATCGATTTTTGTTTGGTTGTAACTTCAGAATCGATTTCAGTAGTTGGTCTTCTTTTTTTGTTGAGGCATATTTTCTTAGTAAGCATAACGCTGGAGCAATGCCCAATGAGATATCCCCTTGCTTTTTTCTTAAAACTCTTTACTAAAATGGCCCGAATGCGACTGCCAGTGGAGTGTTTTAAATATTTTCCTCTATTGATGGTTTTACTACTGTTGTTTTGGGGAATAAATTCTTATAATTGTTTTGAGGGAATTTTTGGATAAGGCAATAGATAGTATATAAAGAACAAAACTCTGAAGGGGGACAAAGCTTGAGAGAGAGAAAAAAGCTCTTTTTGATTGTAGGAATTTTACTTTTACTGTTTTTGGGTATTCATTTTCTGAGGGATCGTGAGGAACCAGAGCCTGCATCCCAGCTCCCGGGGTTGGATGGAAAGCTTTATTCTCTCTCCGATTTTAGAGGAGAGCCGGTGGTAATTTCTTTTTCCGCTACCTGGTGTCCGCCTTGCCGTCGGGAGCTCCCTCTTTTACAAAAAATATACGAGGAATATAAAGATAAAGCTCGGCTAAATGTTTTAGTTATAGACTCGGGAGAGCCTCGAGATAAAGTAGAAGCTCTTGCCCGGGAGCTGGGCATTACTTTCCCGGTCCTCTTAGATGAAGAAGGAGAAGTAGCTCGAAAATATGGTGTTTTATATCTACCTACTCTTTATTTTGTGGACCCTTTGGGTAATTTAGTTGCTCAGGTAATCGGAGCTCAGGAAGAGAGTGTTTTGCGTGGAAAGCTGGATCAGGTTCTCTGGTTTCGGGGTCTGCGGGAAGCAGAAGTAAAAAATTTAGTGGAATTGGGTTCAGAAATAACGATTTTAGACTTTAGAAAAGAGAGCACTAATCCTTTTCCGGATAGGGAAAATATTTCTTATCAGGTGGTAGATGGTGTGGATTCCATTGTTTCTTCCCTTCCTCGAGAGGGAGTTTGCCTTTTACTTGTCGAAAGCAATGAGGAAGGCATAGAGATAGGAAAAGCTCTGGCTGTCTCTGGTTTTCAGCGAGTTTATTACTGGATGGTAGATGTCCCACAGGGTTGATTGGAGTCTCGGAACCTTAATTTTTTTCTCTCTTTTTTTACTGGGAGGGGTAATTTATTTTTGGTGGATGGGGGAGATACCTCCCGCTCCTCCCCAAGAGATAGTGGAAGAGGGAAGTTCTTTTTCTCAGATCCAGATGGAAAAAGCGGAAATAAGCCGGGTGGGAGAAAAGGGTAAAGAATGGGCATTAAATGCCCATTCGGTAGAGCAGAAAGGGAATAGCATTTTTTTGATCGATGTTTCAGGAATTTTCTTTCAGGAGGGAAACCCTCTTTACCAGGTGAAAGCTCAAAAAGGGCAACTGTTCTTGCCGGAGGGAGATGTGGAACTGCACAGAGTAAAGTTGATAAATGAGGAAAAGAAAGAGACTCTGCAGGGAGAGTTACTATGGTGGCGGGGGGATGAGGAAAAATTTGAGCTCCAGAAAGCCCGGTTTGTTGGCCAAGGAATAGAAGCTAATTGTCAATTAGTAGTTTATAATCTTTCGAAGAAAAAGTTATGGTTAGAGAATGATGTGGAACTAAGAATTAAGGTGGAAAAATGAAAAAAGTTTTTTTAGGGAGTTTGATTTTTCTACTTTTTTTTCCTCCCTTTCTTTTCGCCCAGGAAGAGGAGACAATATTGATTACCACTCCTCAGGCAGAATATGATGCGGAAACGGGGAAAATCATGGCTCAGGTTTCTACTCTCACCTGGCAAGATGTAAAAGTGGTCTGCCCCTTTCTGGAAATAGATACTCAAACTCAAGAAGCAAAAAGTGAGGGAAACATAGATATCTCCTGGGGTGATTTTCAAGTTCGAGCTCGTTCTCTCTATTATCGGGGAAAAGAGAACCAGTTGAGTTTTTCTGGAATAGAAGGGGCCAATCCGGAAGTTAGCTTTTCTACCGGGGAAGCTCGTTTTGATTTTGATCAGGGGAAAATATATTTTACCTCGTCTCCTGTTCTAATTTTACAAGGTTGGGAGCTGAGGGCTCAAATCATAGAATATGCTCTGGAAGAGGAATTTTGGGAAGCGCAGATAGTTACGGTAGAAAGAGAAGGCTGGGAGGGTAGAGCGCAGCGGGCTTTTTATCACGAAGGAGATGATTTTATTACTCTGGAAGGGAGAGCAGAAGTGCAAGGAGATGGCAACCTTTTGCGGGGAGAGAAGATGTTTGTCTATCTCGACAGTGGTCGAGTGAAAGTGGAAGGAAACGTAGAGATAGAGCTGATTCCTTAAAAGGAGGAAATGTGTTTGCCTAACGGAAAAGAATGGAAGGTTTTGGCGGGGAGAGGCTTAACTAAAGAATATGGCAAAAGAAGAGTAGTAAACGAGGTTGATTTGGAGGTACGAAGAGGAGAAATAGTTGGTCTTCTAGGACCTAATGGAGCGGGGAAGACTACTACTTTTTATCTTTTGGTGGGTTTGGTAAGACCGACAGAGGGCAAGGTTTTTTTAGATACTCAGGAACTCAACCACTCTCCTATGTATTTACGAGCTCGCATGGGGATAGGTTATCTTCCTCAGGAGCCTTCTGTTTTTCGAAAGCTTTCAGTGAAAGATAACCTGGATTTGGTTTTAGAGATGCAAGGCCTATCTAAAAAAGAAGTAGAGGAAGAGAGAAATCGGTTATTGGAAGAGTTCGGTATTAGTCATCTGGCTAGCTCCTCGGCTAATTTGCTCTCTGGGGGAGAAAGAAGACGTTTAGAGATTGCTCGAACTCTGGCTGCTTTTCCCTCCTTTGTCCTTTTAGATGAACCCTTTACTGGTATTGACCCCATTGCCGTTGAAGACATCCAGAATTTAGTGAAGTACTTAGCTAGCAAAAATATCGGAGTCTTGATTACCGATCATGCGGTACGAGAAACTCTGGCTATCACTGACCGAGCTTATATCATGTTTGAAGGCAAAATTTTGGTTTCTGGTAGCTCGGAAGAAATTATTAGTTCTGATTTGAGCAGGAAATACTATCTAGGAGAACGTTTTAATCTTTGAAAGTATTGGATAAATATATCCTCAAGCAGAGTGTGGTTAATTTCCTTTTTGGGGTTATCTTATTTGTTGTTTTAGTAAGTGCTGGAGACTTACTCTTTCGCCTGGCTCGTCTGTGGTGGCAAGAAGGTTTTTCTTTAGGAGAGGTAGTAAAAATATTTTTTCTGAGCCTTCCCTCTCTTTTGATCTATATTTTACCGGTTTCGGTACTGCTGAGTGTATTGCTTACTGTAGGCCGCATGTCTTCCGATAGTGAAATTATAGCTCTGAGAGCAGGGGGAGTTAGTTTTAGAAGGTTAACAGTCCCCTTTTTTCTCTTTTCTCTGTGGGTTTGTGCTGGAACAATCATAGTACAGGAGGTGTGCCTACCCTGGGCCTCGGTAGAGCTTAAAGAAATAGGAAAGAGAGTAAGTGGGGGAGAACTAATGCCGGAAAACACTTTTTTCCGGGATGAGAGTGAGCCGGGAATAGAGAGGGTGTTTTATGTGAAAACGGTAGATCGGGAAAAGTCCCTTCTTTTAGGAGTAGTGGTTCAAGAATATGATGAGGAGGGACTGCGGAGAATTATCAATGCTCAAGAAGCCTCTAACGAGGGAGGAAAGTGGATATTTCAAGAGGGAACTATTTACCAGATGGGAGAAGAGGGGGAAATAGAAAGAGTGGTACGTTTTGAAAAAGAAGAAGTGGCTACTGCGCAAAGTATAGAAGAGATACAGAAAACTCAGAAAAATCCGCAAGAAATGAGCTTTTTGGAATTAAAAAACTTTATTGAGGGGGAGAAAAGCAGAGGGAGAAGAACGGAGCAGTTGGAATTAATTCTGTGGCAAAAAACCGCCTTTCCTTTTGCCAGTTTGGTTTTTGTCCTCATAGGAATTTCTCTGGGGATTGTTTCTCCCCGCTCGGGCAGGGCTTTAGGTGTGGGCTTAAGTGTTCTTATAGTTTTTGCCTATTACGTTGTCCTTTCCTTAGGTAGTGCTTTAGCAGAAGGGGGAAGCTTATCTCCCTTCTGGGGAACCTGGATGGCTAATATAATGGGTTTTGCAACTGGTGGAGGTCTGTTGTGGTGGAAGGAAAAAAATTAAAGGAGACTTTTTATGGATTGGGGTAGCTGGTTATTGATTCTTTCTATTATCATTTTAGCTGGGGTTATAGCTTACTTAGGAGATATTTTAGGAAGAAGGATTGGAAAAAGAAAACTTTCCCTGTTCAAGCTTCGTCCGCGCTATACTGCTATTTTGGTGAGTGTTATTACTGGAATTTTAATTGCCGCTATTACTCTTCTTATTTTGAGCGTTGCTTCTCAAGATGTGCGTACTGCTCTTTTCGGCATGGGGGAACTAAAGGCTCAAATTGAACAATTAGAACAGAGAGAGAAGGAGTTGCAGAGCTCTAAAACTATACTGGAAGAGCAAGTCAAAACTTTGACCGGGAGCGTAGAAGAACTAAAAAATCAAAGAAAGAATCTTCAGGAGGAAATACAGGCTCTCCAGGTGGAATTGGCTCGTCTGCGAGAAAGTATTTTAGCTATTCGGCAGGGAGAGATAGTGTTTCAGGACGAAGAGGAAATTTTGCGAGTGATAGCTCCTCCCGGCATGGAAGATAGAGAAGCAGAGAATTACCTTCTTTCTATGATCAAACGAGGGGAGGATATCGCCCTGGAGCGAGGGGCGGGCCTCGATAAGGAAATACAGAGAGCTGTTTTTGTCTTAGAAGATAGCTTTAATGAAACTAAGGAGAAGTTAAAGAATAGCGAGGTTCCACTGGTCATTCGCTTAGTGGCTTCTGTTAATACTTTGCGGGGGGAACCGGTTATTGCTAGATTTATAGCGGAAGAGAATAAAAAAATTTTCTCTGCCGGGGAAGTAATATGGTCGGGAGAGCTAGACATTGAACCTCAAAAAACCAACATAGAGCTCTGGCTGGGAGAGTTATTGAGGGAACTCAATTCCTTAGCGGTCAAAAAAGGAATTCTTCCTCAACAGGGTAGAGTGGGGGTTATTTCTGCTTCCAATCTGACTGAAGTTACCTCTCTTTTGCAAGATATGGAAGGGAAGGTAACTGTGGAGGTAGTGGCGGAAAGCGATATATTCACTGCTGGACCTTTACGTGTTTATTTACGGGTGAAGAAGCAAGCTCCACAAGGGTAAAGTAAACAATGATAAAAAAGTGGTAAAAAAGATAACACTGGAAGAAAATTCGCTATCTAAGTTATAAATAGAGGCCAGGGTATAAGAAGTCATGAGGGTGGGAGTAGCAGCCTGAATAATCATGGCCTTTTGATAGAGGGGGCTAAAGGGGACGAATTTAGTGCAGGTTAAAAACAGAAAAGGAAGAAAAACTAATTTAATAAAGGAGGCCAAAAGAAGAGGCTTCCAGTTTCGGAAAAGATGAGAAGCAGAAAGGGACATTCCTATGGCTACCATGGTTAGAGGGACGGTGGCATCAGCCAGACGATTAATGGTTTCCCAGAGAAAAGGAGGAATGGACAAACCATTAGTGGTAATGGCCAGTAAAAAAGCTAAAAAAGGAGGGAGTTTTATTATTTCTAAAAGGCTTTTCGCTGATAGGCGTTTGGTTTGGGCATATGCACAGAGCAGTGCTCCTGCAGTATAGGTGGAAAGAAAGTTTCCCATCTGGTCAAAAAATATAGCAGGTGGCAAACCTTCCTCTCCTAAAAGAGCTAGAATAAAAGGATATCCTAAAAAAGCGGTGTTGCCAAAAGCTGCTCCCATAGCCAGGCTTACACTGGTTTCTTCTTTCAAATGCAGGACTCGGGAGGATAGAAAATAAGATACAAGGAAGACCAAAGTGATTAAGGTATAGGCGAGGGGGGGAATCTTCCATAGTTCTGGAGATAGGTGAGCAGGTTGTAGAGAACGAAATATTAAAGAGGGAAAAGTAAGATAGAGGACAAAACGATTCAGAAGGGGAGCAGTTTCAGGAGGGAAAACTTTTATCGCTCGCAGAAACATGCCCACGGCGATTAAAAGAAACATTACCGCTAGAACCTGGTACAAATTTATTCTCCTTTTACCGGGTTGTGAAGGGTTCCGATACTTTCTATTTCTACTTCCACCGTATCTCCAGGTTGTAGTGGTCCCACTCCTTGGGGAGTTCCGGTAGCAATAATATCTCCCGGCAGCAAAGTCATAACTTCAGAAATGAAAGAGACCAGAAGTGGCACAGGAAAAAGGAGTTCCCGGGTGTTAGAATCTTGCTTCTTATTCCCATTAACATAGGTGCGAATATTTAAGTTTCCCGGATCTAACTCAGTTTCTATCCAGGGGCCAAAAGGGGCAAAAGTATTGAAAGATTTGGCCCTGGTCCACTGTCCATCTTTCTTTTGTAAATCTCGAGCGGTAACGTCATTAAAGCAAGTGTATCCTAAAATGTATTCCTCAACTTGTGAGGTTTTCACTTTGTGGGCCTTTTTCTTTATTACTACTGCCAATTCTCCTTCGTAGTCTACCTGATGAGAAGAAGAGGGAAGAAGGATGAAATCACCGGGGTCCAGAATGGCAGTGGAGGGTTTTAGGAAAATGATGGGATTTTCAGGAATTTGCTCTTCTAACTCTTGAGCGTGGTGACGATAATTTAGTCCTACTGCTACTATTTTAGAAGGTAGAGTAGGAGAGAGTAATTTGATTTTTTCTCGAGGGAAGATTTCTCTTCCCTCCTTTATCTCTCCAAAAGGGTTGGAGATTCTTTGAATTATATCATCTTTTATTACTCCAAAAAGGGGAATTTTCTCTTCAGTATGAAGGAATCGGACTATTTGCATTCTTTAATCTTTCCTTCCGGTACCGGGCTTCTTTGCGTCGAGAAATAGGAGGCAGATTGATCACTAAAAATTTCTTTATGAAACTGAAAGCCTGGGGTAGGTAACTCCATCGCTTGTAGAATTCAAGATATGCTCGGATAGCCAGGCGACTTAATTCCTGAGGATTGAGAAAATCCAATTGTAGGACGGAGTGCGCTCCATCAAATGCTTTCCAGTCCCGATCGATAATTCGTCCTTCTTCCCGGTATTTTTCGTATATTTCAGTACCAGGGAAGGGGGTGAGAATGGAAAATTGTACAATGTCGGGATTAATTTGTTTGGCGAATTCCACAGTTTTTTTAACAGTCTCCCTGGTTTCTCTAACGTTACCCAAGATAAAAGAGCCCCAACTTTTAATTCCATGTTTCCGCAAGATTTCCACCGCTTTTTTAGATACCTCAGCGGTCAAGTTTTTCCCGTAATCTTGTAGAATGGATTCCTCAGCACTTTCAAACCCTAAGTAAACCATCCGTAAGCCTGCTTTAGCCATCTTTTCTACCAAGGGTTCATGTTTTACAATGGTATCAGCTCGGGAAAAGCACCACCATTTGATTTTCATTTTTTCCTGCTCTATTTTGTCGCAAATACTTTCTGCTCGAGCAGGAGATAGAGTAAAATTATCGTCTACAAAGGCTACTGCTCGATATCCTAAGTCAAAGTAGACCTGGCGTAGTTCTTCTATTACGTTTTCTGGAGAACGGGCTCTCCATTTTTTACCTGAGAATTGGGATGAAGCACAAAAAGAGCAACCAAAAGGGCAGCCTCGGCTGGTTATCATGTTCACTAAAGGTTCTCCTTCTACCTGGGTCATCCAGTATTTAGAGAGAGGTAGAAGTTCTCGTTTGGGAAAGGGGATTTCATCTAGATTGTGGGGAGGAGGGACAGAAGGGGTACGGACAACCTTTCCTTCTTCCTGGAAAGAAATTCCTGAAACAGAGTGAGGAGATTGGTTATTTTCCAGAGCTTTTACCAATTGGGGGAAAATATATTCTCCTTCTCCTCGCACTATATAATCTACTAAACCAGTGTTTAATAGCTCCTCATCACAAAAAGTGGCGTGATACCCTCCCAATACTACCAGGCACCCCTCTTTTTTAGCTAATTCAGCTACTTTTAGTGCTTGAGGGGCTTTATTAGTTTCACAAGTTATTCCTATTAAATCATAGTTTTTAATATTTTCCTGTAGTTCCTTTTTCGGTTCCACTTGAAGATCTATGATTTTTACTCGATGATTTTCTTGCTCCAAAGTACTTGCTAGATACGCTAACCCCAGAGGGGGTAGTTTTAAACCGATCCAGTTATAAATCCCCGGAGAGGGGGGGTTTACTAAAAGGATGTCCAATAATTTTCACCTCTTCAGTTTTTAAGAAATATTTCTTAGTTTTTCGATTATAGCCTCTCCTACTTCCTGAGTCCCACAAGCAGTAGGATCATCGGGAGTAGGTTTTAAGTCATAAGTAACTCTTTCCCCTTCTTTTATCACTTCTCTTATTGCTCTTTCTAATCTTTCAGCCCTTTCTCTTTCTCCTATATATTTTAACATCATCATTCCTGAGAGGATCATAGCTAAGGGATTCACTTTGTTCATTCCCTGATATTTGGGAGCACTGCCATGGGTGGGTTCAAACACTGCATATTTATCACCAATGTTGGCTCCGGGAGCCATTCCTAACCCTCCGATTAGCCCTGCTCCTAAATCGGATATTATATCTCCATAGAGGTTGGGTAGAACTAAAATATCGTAAAGCTCAGGCTTCTGCACTAATTGCATACTCATATTATCCACTATGCGGTCTTCAAATTCTATGTCAGGATAGTTTTTGGCTACTTCTCGGGCGACGGCTAAAAATAGGCCGTCAGAGTATTTCATAATGTTAGCCTTGTGAACGGCAGTGACCTTTCTTCGTTTTTCAGAACAAGCATATTGAAAAGCAAATTTTACGATCCTTTCTGAACCAAAAATGGAAATAGGTTTGATACTAATGCCGGAATCAGGGCGGATTTTACCTTTCCCCCATTTTTCTACCGCTTCAATGAACTCTAAAGTTTCTGGTTTACCTTGTTCGAACTCTATACCCGCGTACAAGTCTTCGGTATTTTCCCGGATGATCACTAAATCGATGTTTTGATAGGGGGAGCGGACTCCAGGATAAGTTTTACAAGGACGAACACAGGCGTAAAGGTCTAACTCTTTTCGCAGGGCTACGTTGACGCTGCGAAAACCACTTCCTACTGGAGTAGTGATAGGCCCTTTCAGGGCTACCTTGTTTTTCTTTATAGATTCAATTACTGAGGGAGGAAGAGGAGTGCCATATTTCTTAATTACTTCTGCTCCTGCTTCCTGAATATCCCACTCTATTTCTACTCCTGTGGCCTCAATCACTTTTTTAGTTACTGCGGTGATTTCTGGTCCAACGCCATCTCCCGGTATTAAAGTTATGTGATAGGGCATCTTTTTTTCCTTTCTCCATGTTTACTGTAGTAAATCATTTTATCATAAAACGCAAATGAAGGAAGTTCTCTATAATATTATTCTTCCTTTATTAGTTTTTCTTTTTACTTATTTATCCTGGCAGGAAAGCAAGCAAAGGATTCACAATTTAAATCTCTCTTTTCTCTCTGAGTAGTTAGCAAAAATTCAGGGATTTTTAGATTCCGGGCGGTAAAATTTTATAAGCAATAACAAAAGGGTCACAATGTCTTTCCTTTTCCATGATATCCTGAGATGCCGCGGAGAGTCGTTACTCCTTATCACGGCAATCTCCCACTTGAAAAGCGAGATTGCTTCCTCAACTGCTTTTCGCAATTTCCTCAATCCATCATTGCAAACCCCGTATACTCCTTGGCATGGTAGCCTCGGGAAGTTTATAAGAAATCTCTATTTTTCTTTTAAAGGAGGTTTTTGAAAACTTGAGGAGAAATAAGAAGCCACCGGCCTCAACAGACCTTAGCCTTTTCTTTCTCACCTAGAGAGGCGAGAAACTTCAGGATGGACTTCCACCCGAAAGTTTTGAGCTTCTCACCTTTCAAAAAGAAGCTCTTTTTTCCATCCTCCGGCTTAGTCTCTCAGGACCGGTGGCAAATATAATTTATCATTTCTTTTTAAGTTTGTCAATAGGAAAATTAAAAAATTTTGGAACACGGAAGGAAGATGGTATCCCCCTGGTAGATATTAAAGTTCTTAGAGAAAGAGAAAAAAGATTATTATTAGATTTTATAAGAGATAATCTTAAACAACTGAAAAAAAGAAGAAAGGAGTGAAAAATACATG
>JAKPIQ010000176.1 GCA_029549715.1 Candidatus Atribacteria bacterium
GCTTTTAAGTTTTTATTTTTTGTCTTCATATTTTAGTCTTTCCGGGGGTCATAGGGGGATCAGTTTCCCCCTATAGTCTGCCGTAGACGGTCTGCTTCTTGCGATAAGAGATGAAAAAGGCCCCACCCACGAGAAAGCTCCCCCCTCAAAAGTAGCGCTTTATCACCCTTTGCATAAAAGGCTGAAAATTATCCAGGTGATTCTGGATGATGTCGTATATTTCTTGCTTATCAACATTATCATAGAGGTGAACCACTCTATTGCGAAAACGGACCATTGACTGATATGTTTCTTTCATTTCCCGGGGTATCAGGTCATGCTGGCTGGCAAGTGTTATCAGGTCACCATAGCTTTTGGGCAATCCCCATCCTTCTCGGGCTATAATGTGAGCACAGATATCTAACATTGCTTCAATGATTATCTGAAGCATTCGGGTAGCGGCATATTCATTGATTACCTCCCGGGAGAAATCTTCTAAAGTCATCTCCTGAAAATAACGGAGGTGGGCGATGTTTTCTCGCATAAATTGAAGCTTTTGACGGAGTTTATCTTTATCAACTGCCAACGAATTCCTCCCGCAAACCATAGTCGAAATCCTGGTGAATACTTACCTCGTCCACTGCCCAATCTCCATAGCGCTTGATGGTCCTCTCCACGAAATCAGCAAGTAGCTCCCCATTGCGGCAGAACAGAAGCTTTCCCTCCTGGAGCACTTTTATAGCCAATACGAGAGGAGTGGTGCGAAGGTTCACCAGCCCCACATCCTCACTTCCCACAATACGAGAACACTCCGATAAAATCTCTGCCTCTTTTTTCCAGGAAAGAACAACCCCGGGGAGAGGAAGAAGAGCAAAATCAAGGTCTGAGAGGGAAGTAAAAAATGGAGTGAGATAGGAACCAAAGAGATAGAAAGCAAGGAGGTCTTCGTAGCTCTCCACCAAAGAAACGATTTCCTTTTCCTTAGCAGGTGAAAAATCAATAATTTCCGGTTTTCGGCTTAGGCGAGCCATCTCACATTGTCCTCTTTTTTAGCTCTGTTGACTTTTCTTTATTATATCACCTTGCCTCTCATCCGTCATTTCTCAAGGGTATTTACCCTTCCTATTATTCCCGAAATTTAGCGGGGAATCCACCAAGGGAGGTTTTCCTGCCCTCGGTTGTATTTGTTTTTTGTGCTTTTATTATTTTTTGTCTTACGCCGTAGGCTGTCTGCTTTTTCTTCCTCGGTGAGTCTTTTTTTGGGGGTTTATAAGGGGGTTTCCCCTTATACTGAGGGAGATTTTCCCCTCAGTGAGTTTTTATTCTTTTTTCTTTTGTTTTTGCTTTTCCCGGAGATTTATAAGGAGGCTTGCCCCCTATGGTCTGGATTCCTAATAGAAACATTCAGGAATGACGGGTAAAGGATTCTTGTGGTGACAGATGACGGTCATTGCGGTAACGAAAAAGAAAGGGGATTTTTTTTGAGGGAAGACACCCTCACCTTAGTCCTCTCCCATCGAGAGAGAGGAGAAAGAAAGGGGTTGATAAGGGGGGTATTTTCTCTCTTATTGTCTGTGGCAATCTCACACTCTTGAAAAGCGAGATCGCTTCGTCGCTTTGCTCCTCGCGATGACAGGAAAAGAAGGTCTTCGTGATGACAGAAGGGGGGCCTTTCCCCCCTATAGTCAGTTTACTCTTCAAAAGCTCGAGCAACTTTCTCTAAAAGCTCAGGTATGGGGAGCTCTTGAGGGCATAAACTCTCACAATCTCCACAGCGGAGACACGAGGAAGCTCTTTCTTCTTCAGGAAGAGCCAGATATTTTCGACGAGCATCTTCAAAAGCACCCTCCCGGAAAGCCTCATTGTAAAGTTCAAAATTGCGGGGGATATTTACTCCATTGGGGCAAGGTAGGCAATAGTTGCACATATTACAGTTGATGGAAGGGAGATTCTCAAAAGCCTCTATGGCTCTCTCGATTATTGTTAGCTCTTCTGGAGATAGTAGACCCACTCCTGAAGAAGAGGCAATTTCTATGTTCTCCTTAACTTGATCGAGATTGCTCATTCCGCTTAAGACCACTGATACTTCTTTTTGATTCCACAGCCACAGAAGAGCCCAGGCTACTGGACTTCTTTTAACTGGAGCCTCGTCAAATATTTTTTGTACTTCCTCGGGAGGGTGAGCTAATCTTCCTCCTCGCAGAGGTTCCATTATTACTACTGCTATTCCCTTTTGAGCTGCATACTGAAGACCGGCTTGCCCGGCTTGGTGGTAAATATCCAGGTAGTTGTATTGAATCTGGCAGAAAGTCCAGGGGTAGCTGTCGATTATTTTTTTAAAAGTCTCCTGGTCGTCATGAAAAGAAAAACCAATCTGGCCAAT
>JAKPIQ010000001.1 GCA_029549715.1 Candidatus Atribacteria bacterium
GTATTTGTTATCTATCTCTTCTTAGCCCTATTGTAACTTTTTTGTCCCTTTATGTCAATTTGAGGGAAAAAACGCCCCCAGTGGGGGGAGATCCCCTATAACCCCCCAAAAAGAAAAAAACAAAAGACGGAAAATATAAAAAGCAAAAACCACTGAGGAAGAAAAGGCGTCTTCCTCAAGGTTCGTGATGACGGCCTGGAGAGATTGCTGTTTCTTTTCTGTCGCCGCAATGACCTTCCTATCCGTCACCCCTGAATGGTTCTATCAGGAATCCAGACTATAAGGGAGGAGAAAACCCCCCCTTATAAACCCCCCAAAAAAGTAAAAATAGAAAATATAAGAACACAAATAAAACACAAAATACTACTGGTGGGGAAATCATCCACCAGTGGATTCCCCGCTAAATTTCGGGAATGACGGAAGAGATGGATGCCTGATTAAAGATTTCAGGCATGACAGATAAAAGAAGGCACATTCCCGATAAAGGATTCCGGGGATGTCAGAACAAGAAGCCCTTGAGGAGAAATTTTATATTCTTTCCCTCACCCTTCCAGGAGGAGGGCTAAGGTGAGGGTGAAGTTTTCCTCCTCCGAGAAAGCGAAAAACGAGATTGCCACGCCATACGAGAATACGAGGCTCGCAATGACCGCCTGGGGGCGTTCGCAAGGAGGAATAGCGACCCTTGGAAATTGCCCCCATTGACTCCTATATTCTTTCCCTCTCTGGGGGAGAGGGCTAAGGTGAGGGTGATGTTTCCCTCAAAAAAGTCCCTTTTCTTAAAAATTAAAAAGTCCTCCCTCTATCCCTCCCTCCGGGGGCGTTTAGTTTAAAGCTACATACCAGTTTCCCTGAGCACCCCAGGCAGAGAGAAATTGAGGAAGAGGATAAGAATTGTTGGCTCCTGCAACTTTACCCGGGTCGTTGACGTAGATATTATTAGAGTCAATACCAACTACTAACATGGCATGTTTTACCCCCCCACTGGGGTTCATATTAGAATAAACTGCCACTAGAAAAGGTTTTCCTTCAGAAAGCATAGCCCGAGCACGTTCCAGATTTCCCATCCCCACTTTAGCTGGCACTCCTTCGCTATCTAACCAGGCACGAATCTGAAAAATACTGGTCCAGTCACCGTTGTATCCGTTGACCGGGAGGCCAAAACGAGTATTAAGCCAGTTATCAGCTTCGATGATATGTTCAGGAGAGGGTTGAATGTTAAAATAGTAGGCTCGCATCATCACTGCACAAGCAGGACCACAGTTACGGGTATTTACCCAGTCACCGGGTGGAACCTGGGGGAGAAAAGGTACATCAAGTACGATTCTGCCATCGGAAAGCTCAACAGACTTATCCAGTATCTCGCCACTGGTGGGTGGAGAGGAAATACCAAAACTGGTTCCCGGCGTATTTATAGAACTGCTACAGCCAGAAATCAGGATAACCAGGATAAGCCCGAAGATGGTAAGAAAAGAGAAAGACTTGCGCCTCACCTCTCGTACCTCCTTCAGGGCTTTCTCCGAAGGAATATCGAGAGTGACGCGCTAAAAATTTGTTGCTTAACGAATCTCAATCGCTGAGATCCGGCAACCCGACTACCTTAGCAGGTTATATAATCTGCTTTAGGCTCGCGGCTTTGCGTCCTCCCCTTTCGGAGAGTTTGCCCTTGAGATTTTATTTATATTTTACTTTAACTCATTAAATATAACTACCAGAACTCATAAATTATTCTTAAAATTTTCAAAATAACTTAATATTATTTTAGTCCTTCCCTAAATTGCTTTTTATAACGCAAACATAAAATGGCGTTCAGCAATCTTTATTTTTATGTTTTGTATTTTTCTCCTTTTGAAAAGAATAGCAAGGGGGGAACACCCCACTGAGGGCCGTTTTCCCTTAGTATTCTTTTATATTCTTTTAAGTTTTTTTATCTTTTCTCCTTTTGGGGGTTATAAGGGGGCAACGCCCCCTTATAGTCTACATTTTCTCTCGAGCCAAGTAATGGGTATGTAGCAAGTGATGGGCTTTTTCTCCATTGGGCTCACCCAGGAATTCCTCATACAACTGCTTTACTGCCGGATTTTCATGGGACTTTCGCAGAGGAAGATTTTTATCTACCTGATAAATAGCTTCAATTCTCCTCATTCTAATATCTAAGTCGGTAGGTATGGGTTGCCCTCCTCCACCGATACACCCCCCCGGACAGGCCATAATCTCGATAAAATGGTATTTAGAGTCTCCTTCTTTAACCCGGTCTAAAATTTTTCGGGCATTACCTAAGCTATGAGCCACAGCTACACCTACCTCTAAACCATCAATATTTACGGTGGCTTCCTTGACTCCTTCCATTCCCCGTACATCATAGAAATCCAGGCTCTCTAAAGTTTTACCACTAACTATTTCATAAACTGAACGAAGAGCAGCTTCCATTACTCCCCCTGTCGCACCAAAAACCGCTCCTGCTCCAGTAGAAATTCCTAACGGGTCGTCAAATTCTTCTTCAGGCATCTCTTTTAAATCGATACCTTTTTCTTTGAGCATTCGGGCTGCTTCTCGAGTGGTAAGGGAATAATCTACATCCTGGCAACCACTGGAGGTCATTTCTTCTCGCTGGCACTCAAATTTTTTAGCTGTACAGGGCATAATAGAAACCACTACCATGTCCTGAGGATCTATTCCTAACTTCTGGGCATAGTAAGTTTTAGCTACTGCTCCAAACATTTGCTGCGGAGATTTGCAGGTAGAAACATTTTCCATTAGCTCGGGATAAAAATGCTCCATAAACTTTATCCAGCCCGGGCTGCAAGAAGTTATAAGAGGCAATTTCCCCCCCTGTTGCAAACGATTGATAAATTCTGTTCCTTCTTCAATAATGGTGAGGTCAGCAGCAAAATTAGTATCAAATACCCGGTCAAATCCCAATCTTCGGAATGCCGCTACCATTTTACCAGTAGTCACTGTTCCGGGGGGCAATCCAAAAGGCTCTCCAATGCTCACTCTTATAGCTGGAGCAGTTTGCAAAACTACAAATTTTTTCTCGTCTTCCAGAGCTTCCCACACCATTTCTACATGAGAAACTTCAGAAAGTGCTCCTGTAGGACAGGCTAAAATACACTGTCCACAGTTGACACACACGCTTTCTCCCAGAGGAAGTCCCAGAGAAGGACTGACTAAAGTATCAAAGCCTCGGTTAGCAAAATCAATGGCAAAAACTGTTTGTATTTCCTGGCAAGTTCTGATACAGCGACCACACAAAATACAGCGGTTAGGATCTCTTTTAACCGAGGGGCTGCTTCGGTCTACTTCGTAGGTATTTTTCTCTCCCAGGAAACGAATTTCTCGCACTCCAAGCTGATAGGATAAGTCCTGCAGCTCACAAGAACCATTGCGATCACATAACTGGCAATCCAGAGGGTGATTGGAAAGCAAAAGCTCGAGATTAGTTTTGCGCGCTTCTCTTACTTTTTTGGAGGAAGTTCTGATTTTCATACCCTCTTGCACAGTAGTAATACAGGAAGCCACAAGGTTGGGTTGTCTCTCAACTTCTACCACACAGATCCGACATCCTCCCCAGGAAGACAATCCTTCCAGGTGGCACAAGGTAGGGATTTTTATTCCTTCTATATTACAAGCCTCTAAAATAGTTGCCCCCTCAGGGACTTGCGTCTCTCTTCCATCTAAATAAATAGTAATTAACTTTTTTTGATTCATTCCTTCTTTCATTTCCTCTGCTATTTTAGCCATAGGCTCCTCAACTCCTTATTCCAGTCAAAATTTTAGTTTTAGCCTTCATAGGACAAGTATCTGCAGGGCACTTTTTTTCTTCCAGGTGAGCTCTAAATTCCTCTTCAAAAAAAGTTAAACAGCGCAAAAGAGGATTAGGAGCAGCTTGCCCCAGACCACAAAAAGAGGTAATTTTTATATATTCTCCCAGGTAGCGCAGGTCCTCAAGGTCGGAGGGCTTTCCCCGGCCCTCACTTATTCTCCCCAGAGTTTCCACTATCCTTTTAGTCCCCACCCGACAGGGAGTACATTTCCCGCACGATTCATAAAGAAAAAACTCCATAAAATTTCTAACCACATCCACAATGCAGTGAGTATCGTCTACCACAGTAAGCGCTCCTGACCCTAAAGCCGAGTCATAACGGGAAAGAGTATCAAAAGCCATCGGGACATCCAGAAGGTCAGGAGTCATAGTACCTCCTGATGGACCACCAGTTTGGACCAATTTCAGGCCATGACCTCCTCGGATACCTCCCCCCACCTCGAAAACCAGCTCCCTTAAAGTGATACCCATAGGAACTTCGATTAAGCCCAGATTATTTACATTACCGGTCAAAGTAAAAACTTTAGTGCCCGGACAGGTAGGAGTTCCAATAGATCGGAACCAATCTGCCCCTTGCAATATAATAGGAGGAATATTAGCCAGAGTTTCCACATTGTTAATTACCGTGGGCTTCCCCCATAATCCTTCTTGAGTGGGATAAGGAGGCTTGTGGCGAGGTATTCCTCTTTTTCCTTCAATAGACTCTAAAAGAGCAGTTTCTTCTCCACAGATATAGGCTCCTGCCCCTTCTCGAATACTTACTTCAAAGGTAAAGGAGGAACCTAATATATTTTTCCCCAGTAAACCATATTCTCGAGCCTGGTCTAGGGCCGTCTTTAAATGGTCAATACTCTGCGGATACTCTCCTCGCACATAGATATAGCCTTTTTGCGCTCCTACTGCATATCCAGCGATAGTCATAGCCTCAATTATAGAATGAGGATCACCTTCCAGAATAAGCCGGTCTTTAAAAGTTCCTGGCTCTCCCTCATCAGCATTGCATACTATATATTTTTCCTCTCCTTCGGCATTTTTAGTAAACTCCCACTTTAAACCGGTGGGAAAGCCTGCTCCTCCTCGACCCAAAAGACCCGATTTTTTTACCTCTGCTATTACTTCCTGGGGGGTCATCTCAGTCAGAGCCCGAGAGAGAGCTAAATATCCGTCGCGAGCGATATATTCTTCAATATTAGTAGGGTCAATTTGACCGCTATTGCGCAACACCACTCTCTTTTCTTTAGCTAAGGGAAAATAAGGTAAAAAAGCACTAACTTCTTCCATCCCCGGGGGAGAGAAAATCAAATCTCGTACTGGTCTTCCTTTCCACAAATGCTCTTCCACAATCCTTCCCACCTCACTCACTGTAACCGGGGCATAAATGATGTTATCAGGATAAACCACTACAAAAGGAGAGGGAAGTGCTGCCCCGAAACTGCCGGTTTCCAGAACTTTAATTTCTTTATCTAAACCCAACTTTTCAAGCTCTCTTTCCAATCTCTCCTTAACTTGAGCTGCTCCCCGAATCAGAGAATTACTGGTCATTTCCACTAAAACATGACAGCGATAAAACATATGTTTCCTCCTATCGGTAAAGGGCTAAAATCTCTCGGATTCTGTCTTCCGAGAGATTGCCATAGGTTACATCGTTAATCATCATGGCCGGAGCAACACCACAAACTCCCAAACAACTAGCCGTCTCCAGAGTGAATTTGCCATCCCGGGAAGTTTCTCCTTCTTTAATACCTAACTCCTTTTGCAAGGCTTCCAAAACATCTACAGAGCCATTAACATGGCAGGGAGCACTGCAACAAACCCTGATGACATATTCGCCTACCGGTTTTGTTTCCAGAAAGGAGTAAAAAGTAGCCACTCCCCATATCACACTGGATGGAACATCTAATTTCTGGGATACATATCCTAAAACATCTCCAGGAAGATACCGCCATCTTTTCTGAATCTCTTGCAGGATAGAAAGAAGAGGGGTTTTCTCTTCCCGATATTTTTCGATAATTTCATCTATCTCCTGATAAACTGCCAACTCAGTCATTGAGCTTCCTCCTCTGCCATGGCTATCTCCTGATATTTTTTTATAACTTTGTCCAGATCACAGCGTAAACAACGCTCTGCTTCCCGACGAGCATCGTCTTCTTCCAGACAAAGCTTCACTTCCGAGAAAGAACACACTCGCTCCCTCACTGGTAGCTCGGGCGGCTTAACCCGAGGGATTTCCTGTAGAACCGGGGGTTCTTCCAGAATTCTGGGCCGCTCTGGCTGGATTACGACTTCCTCTTCTTCAGGCTTCAAATCTCGCAGATACTGGTGAATATTAAAGGCTGCTCTTTTACCCAGAGCCATAGCATCAGATACCGTGGCTTCTTTCCCTATGGCATCTCCTCCGGCAAAAACTCCCGGAAGGGAAGTAGAAAGGGAATAAGGATCTACTATGATATTACCTCGATGGTCCACAGATAATATCTCTCCTAATCTCCCCACTTCTGGAATTTGACCTACTGCTTCTACCACCATGTCGCATTCCCAGAAAGTTTCTGCTCCTTCTATGGGGACAGGCCTCCTCCTTCCACTTCGGTCAAAGTCTCCTAATTTCATCCTTTGCAATCTAATGCCTTTTACTTTACCATCTTCTCCTATGACCTCAAGAGGAGTCATCAAAAAGTGAAAAATAACTCCCTCTTTTTCTGCCTCTTCTATTTCTTCAGGAATGGCAGGCATTTCGCTTTTGGTGCGTCGGTAAACCACATTGACTTCCGCTCCTAAGCGGAGAAGAGTACGAGCGGCATCTATGGCTGCATTCCCTCCTCCCACCACCACTGCTTTACGGGGAACTTCAACCTGCCTCCCTAAATTAAAGTCCCGCAAGAAGTCCAGAGCACTGACTACTCCGGAGAGATTTTCACCAGGGATGCCCAAGGGTGCACTCTTCCAGGCTCCGATGGCCAGAAAAACAGCATCAAACTTTTCTCGCACTTCCTCCCAGCTTATTTCTTTGCCCACCGCTTTATTGAGTTCTATCTTCACTCCCATAGCCTTAATCTGATTGATGTCATATTCCAGAGCTTCTCGGGGCAAACGATAAGGAGGAATACCTGCCGCTAACATTCCTCCTGCCACAGGAAGAGCCTCAAAAATGGTCACCGAGTAACCCAGTCGGGCCAGATAATGAGCACAAGTAAGTCCTGCTGGACCAGAACCCACCACGGCTACTAATTCATCTCGTTTTCGGTCCATAATCACCGGCAAAGCTATCCGATTTTGTCGGGCATAATCAGCCACAAAACGCTTTAAATCATCCACAGCTACTGGCTCATCCATATCTTCTCGCCGGCATTTACTTTCACAGGGGCGATGACAAACCCGTCCACAAACTGAAGGAAGAGGGTTATCTTCCCTGATAATTTGTAAAGCTCCCAAATAATTGCCCTCTTTAACACAAGCAACATAGCCAGGAACATCCACTCCCAAAGGACAGGCATGCTGGCAGGGAGCCACAAACAATGGCCGGCATACCACCGCCGGGCATTTCTTCTCTCGAATGTGGGCCTCATACTCATCTCGGAAATAACGGATAGTGCTTAAAACTGGATTGGGAGCAGTTTGTCCCAGACCACACAAAGCAGTAACTTTAATCTGGTTAGCTAAATCTTCTAAGCGCTCTATATCTCCTTCTCTTCCTTCTCCCTGGGTGATCCTCTGTAAAATTTCTAACATCCTTTTAGTGCCCACCCGACAGGGAGTGCACTTCCCGCACGATTCATCTTGAACGAACTCTAAGAAAAAGCGGGCCAGATCCACCATACAGGTATCTTCGTCCATGACTATGAGACCACCTGAACCCATTATGGCTCCTAACTCCTTCAGAGAATCGTAATCGATTTTAATGTTGAGATACTCAACCGGGATACATCCCCCCGAAGGTCCTCCAATCTGTACTGCTTTTAGTTTTTTGCCCCCTCGAATACCTCCTCCCAAGTCATAGATTATCTCTCCTAAGCTAATACCCATAGGCACTTCTACTAAACCGGTATTATTTATATCTCCTGCCAGAGCAAAAACTTTAGTCCCCTTACTATTTTCTGCTCCAATAGACTGGAACCAATCCGCCCCCCGCAATATTATGGGAGGAATATTGGCATAAGTTTCCACATTGTTAATTACCGTGGGTTTTCCCCATAATCCTTCTTGAGCAGGAAAAGGAGGCTTAGGACGGGGCATACCTCTTTTCCCTTCCACTGATGCAATTAAAGCCGTTTCTTCTCCACAGACAAAAGCTCCTGCTCCAATACGAATTTCCACATCGAAGTTAAAACCACTATTCAGTATATTTTCTCCCAGAAGACCATATTCTCGAGCCTGACCTATAGCATATTCCAGTCGCTCTACCGCCAAGGGATATTCTGCCCGGACATAAACATAACCTTTTTCTGCTCCTACTGCGTATCCAGCGATAGATAGAGCCTCGATTATAGAATGAGGGTCACCCTCTAAAATACTCCTATCCATAAAAGCTCCCGGGTCTCCTTCATCGGCATTACAGATGATAAATTTGGGATGACCGGTAGCCTGCCGGGTGAGTTCCCACTTTAAACCGGTGGGAAAACCCGCTCCTCCTCGACCTCGAAGTCCTGATTTTTTTACCTCTGCTATTACTTCCTGCGGAGTCATCTCAGTCAGAGCCCGAGAGAGAGCTAAATATCCATCGCGAGCGATATATTCTTCAATACTCAGAGGATTAATGAAACCACAGTTCCGCAAGGCAATTTTTACTTGTTTATCGAAGAAATCAATTTCCTGCAAAAACTTTTTTCTCTCCTCCTGAGGAGGCTGATATAATAATCTTTCTACTACTCTCCCTTTAAGAAGATGTTCTTCAACAATTTCTTTTGCATCTTCAGGGGTTAACCTTTGATAAAAAACTCCCTCCGGGTATATAATGACTAACGGTCCTAAATTACAGGGCCCCACACAACCAGTTTCAATCAATCTCACTTCGCTATCTAAGGCATTCTTCTGTAGTTCCCTCACTATAGCTTCTTTTACTTTTAAAGCTCCGGAAGAAATACAAGCTGCTCCGGCACACAAAAGTACCTGACACCTTTCCTGCTCCGCCATCCCTTTTACCTCCTCGCTCTACCCTCAGCATGCACTACCCAGTCTCCCACAATCTGGCCATTAACCAGGTGGGAAGCTATGATTTGCCGAGCCTTATCGGGAGTAAGGTCACCATATAGAATTCGCTCCTCGCCTTTTTCTACACTTACCAGAGGCTCTCGGTCACAGAGCCCGATGCAGCCGGCCTGAGTAACTATAACGTTAGTAAGACCTCGTTTATTGATTTCATCCAGGATAGCTGACATCACCTCTCTTGCTCCTGCTGCTATGCCACAGGTTCCCATATGGACTATCACTTTGTAATCAGCCTTCCCTTCTCGCAGTAAAGTTCCTCTCTGCGCTTCTTCTTTAATCCGTCTCAAATCTTCTATACTACTTATTTTCACCGCCTATTCCTCCTTTTAAAGTTTCCTCCTGATGCTCCATCCACTCCCGGATGGCGGGCAAAAACACACTCCGATTTTCCCCGGTTAAGCCTAATTCTTTTTCTATTTCTTTACTATTGAATAACCACTGGCAGTCATCTATTCGGTGGATAAATTCTAACTCCACCTCCGGATGAGAAACCATAATCACAAAAAGAGTATCAGCCAGCTTTCCCAGAGGGGGCAAATCCAGGCTATCTCTCGGGAAAGTCGCTCGCACAGTGGTCCCCTTACCTTTTTCTGAGAATATCTCTAAACTTCCCTGACATTGCTTGGTTAATTGATCTAAGAGGGGAATACCCATTCCTACTTTTTTATTCTGTCCAGAGAAAAAAGGGTCTCTCACCCTCTGTAAAGTTTCTTCATCCATACCTTCCCCATCATCTTCAATAATCAGCTCCAGGCGATTTTCCCGGGTATCCTCCAAGATAGAGATCCGCACCTTTTTCGCTTTAGCTCGAAAAGAATTCTCCACCAGGTCTAAAATATGTAAAGAAAGCTCCTTCATAAATCAAGAATAACTCTTCACTATCTCCATAATTTGGGTAGGATTCACCCTCTTATAGATATCGTTATCAATTTTAACCACTGGTGCCAGGCCACAAGCTCCGGCACAGCGCATGACTTCCAACGAATATAACTTATCTTCAGTTATTTCCCCTACTCCAATCCCCAACTCCTCTTCTAAACGATTGAGAATTTCCTGCCCTCCTCTCACATAACAAGCTGTTCCCAAACAAACCTGGATGATGTGTTTTCCTCGAGGTTTAAGGGAAAAAAAGTGATAAAAGGTGACTACTCCGTAAATTTCACTTAGAGGAATATCTAAAGTATGGGAAACTTTTTTCAAAACCGGGGGAGGCAGATAACCAATCAAGTTCTGGACAGCATGTAGAGCCTGGATTAAGCTGCCTGGTTTTCCTTTGAATTTCTGCAAAATCATCTCCAGGGCTTCTTCCTGGTCTGGAGAAATTGCTTCTTCATCAACTAAAAGGTTAGCCATTATTTTTTCCTCCCTATAATTATTTAAATGTATTATAATTCATTATAAAAAGTAGTTCAATGGACAACCACTCTGTTAAAAATCACTCATAAAGCTCTTGGTTTCAGTCCAGAAGTGAATAAGTAGAGAATTTTTGGGTTATAATTCACCAATTTTGGAAATGAGGAGATAGATATTTTGCTCGAAACATTAATTATTGCTATAGGTTTAGGTTTAGATGCTTTTTCCCTGGCCACAGCTTTTGGGATGTGTCAGAAGACTTGTCCCCAGGACGCTAAATTACGTCTTTCTTTTTCTTTTGGTGCTTTTCAATTTCTCATGCCTTTAGTAGGTTTTGGAATAGGTTCACAAGTAGCTCAACTTATCAGTTCTTTTGATCACTGGGTAGTTTTAGGAGTACTATCTTTAGTAGGAGGAAAGATGATTTATGAGGGATGGAAAAGAGATGACCACACCCCTTTTGTCGATTTCAGCCGTGGTTGGCCCTTACTTTTTGCTTCCTTAGCTACCAGCATCGACGCTTTAGCAGTAGGTTTTTCCTTTGCCCTTATAAATGAAAATATCTGGCTGTCAGCACTAATCATTGGAATAGTAGCACTATTTATGACTTATTTAGGAGCTTCTTTAGGGCATAAAATAAGAGGGATATTCTCTTCTCCTGAAGTATGGGGGGGAATAGCTATTGTGCTCGTGGGGTTGAAAATTTTCTTAGAAGATTTATAGAAAGAGGGAAAGTATATGGCAAAAAAATGTATTTTTGGACCAATATTATCGCGAAGATTAGGTAGCTCTCTGGGGATAAATCTCCTCCCTTATAAGACCTGTAGCTTGGATTGCATATATTGCGAATGTGGAGCGACTACTAACTTAACCATAGAGAGAAAAGAATATGTCCCTACTTCACAAGTAATGAAGGACTTAAAAGAATATTCCCGCTCTCCTCGCTTTCGCAGCGCACCTCCCTCTTGGGTGACTTTTGCCGGTTGGGGAGAACCCACCCTTCATTCTGCTCTGGGAGAAATTGCTCATTTTATCAAAAAACTTTTTCCTGAACAAAAATTAGTGCTTCTCACCAACGGAACTCTTTTTGCTCTCTATGACGAACTCCTGAAGGAAGTAGAAGAAATGGACCTCATCATTCCCTCTCTGGATGCTGCTTCTCCCGAAGCTTTTCAGGCAATTAACCGACCTCATCCTCAGATTACTCTGGATACTTATGTGGAAGGATTGCGCAAACTGGGCAAACATTTCTCGGGAGAAATGTG
>JAKPIQ010000013.1 GCA_029549715.1 Candidatus Atribacteria bacterium
AGGTGGGAATCCACGTTTTTGCTTTTTCTTTTCGTCCTTCTGTTGTGAACCATAGGGATGTCTCCTTCCATTATTTGGATTCCTGATAAAGACACTCAGGAATGACAGATAAGGTGATGGTGGAGGCGTTCAGGAATGACAGACAACGTGATGATAGAGGTATTCAGGGGGGACGAGCAAGGTGCTTTTCCTCCGGGTTATTTTTGATCTTTTTCCTTTGTCTTTTTGTGTTTTTGTTCTTTTGTCTTTTCGGGGTTTTTGTTCTTTTGTCTTTTCGGGGTTTATAAGGGGGCAGCGCCCCCTTTATAGTTCTGCGCCGCAGGCTACCTGTTTCCCTCCCAGTGCTTTTTTATTTAAGTCCTTGATTTTTGTCCTTTTCTCTTTTCGGGGGTTATAGGGGGGATAAATTTCCCCCTATCGATGTACCGTGATTTTCTTGTGCTCATTCTGTCTCCTCAAATATATCTCTTTCCGCTTCTCGGCTTACTGCAAGGTTGTCGGCTTCCTTTATCTTTGCAAGCATCTCTCTTACTTCTTCCTTGCTTTTAATATTTTTCTTCCAGAGAGTTTTTAAAATCGCCTGGAGCGAGATAACAAAAACACCCTCTCTCTTTGCAAATTCTCTCGCCTTTATGTCATTGGTGGCAAATACAGCCCCTTCTTTTTTACAATAGGCGATGGCTTCGAGCTCTCCTTTACCCAGGGTAAAGTTGTGTTGAAATCTTTCGTATTCCTCCAGTGCTTCTTTTCTTTACTTAATGGTACCGTCTTTACTCTGGAGAGGACTTTTAAGGGGAAGGAGTAGCCGTAATCAAGGGGTGCGGAGATTTCGTCTCTTATCTTCGGTGTTACCGCTATTTTCTCATCAAAAAGATGGCTCAATGTTCCAATCTCATCTACTTTTGCAAACATACTCAGGATATCGGTATCGAAAATAATCATCCTTCTAAAATTTTCTTGGTCTCCTGGTCAAGCTCGTCTGCCGTTATATCGGGGACAGGGATTTTAATGCCTCTGCTTTTGAGAAGCTCCTTAAAATCCTCTATATTTAATCCACCAATTTCAGAGGCCCGGGCAAGAGATACCTCTCCTTTTTTATATAGCTCCGCTGCTACATCCACTCTTAATTCTGGTTTTTCCCTGATAAGAGCTCGCAAAGCGTCTTCTATAAGCTCTTTTCTGCTGGAATATCTTCCTGATTCAACCAGTACCTCTTCTATTTTATTCAATACCATTTCCATCTTCTCACCTCCTTCTTACGTCTCAAGATTTCAGGAGACTATAAAATCTCTTATACTCTGTGTCTTGTCATTAACCTGGTGGCTCAATCTTTCCTGATTTTTATATCTTGTATCCCTTATCTTGTATAAAAAGAGACGGCGAAATCACATTAAACGCTGCTTGTGGGTTCCAGGCCTCCTATACTACTAAATATTAAGGTTAATCCCCCCAATTGAGGGAAGCTGGTCTGGTTATCCACCCTTCGAGGGCTTCTCTTAATACGCAAAGACACTCATCCGGAGTTTTTCCTTTGCCCACACAGCAGGATAAGAAGGAATCTCTCCAAAGAACGTGCCATCTTCGAGCATTTTATGTTTTGCCTCATGTATTAGCTGCTTCTGCAAAAGCTGTTAACAAAATAATTATAACATAAAATAATAGAAAAGGAGCGAGGCATCCACTTCCTTCTTTCCTATTCGGTTGTCTTTTGTTTTTGTCTTTCTCTCCTTTGGGGGTTATAGGCGCTATACCTAT
>JAKPIQ010000097.1 GCA_029549715.1 Candidatus Atribacteria bacterium
ATTATACGAATATCTTTTTCAGAGGAGGTAGTTATGTTTATTTTAATCGTTGGAGGAACCGAATTAGCAACTATTCCTGGAATTTCAGCAGCTGGCTCTAACCCGGATGCGATGGCTTATACTGCCCCAGCTGATGCTGAGGTGCTCTGGAGCGGCAAGCCCCAGATAATTGATGCTCTCCCTGTTGACCCTGCAGGACACCCCACTCCTGCTCTTATAACCAGAGCAGCTTATCTGGAGGCTCGGTTTCCAATACTGATTGTGCGAGCGGGGACTTTTCTTCCCCCTACTGTTCCTTATGTAGAAACTTCCGCTTCTCCAGGAAAAGACCCCCGCCAGGGAAAAGCAGTAGAAGAAGCCTTTTCTCTATGGGAAAAAGGAAAAAGGTTAGGAGAAGAACTATCCAAAACTCAAAACTACCTGGTAGTGGCTGAATCCTTACCCGGAGGGACTACTTCAGCTCTTTGTGCTCTCCGGGCTCTGGGATACAATGGAATGGTCTCTTCGGCTTTTCCTCACAATCCCATTTCCCTTAAAGAGAAAGTGTGGCAAGAAGTTAGCTCTTTCCAGGGTATTAGTTATGGCTCCCTGAGGAGAGCAGGACTAAAAGCGCTGGAGAGCTGTGGTGACCCCATGCAAGCGGTAGCAGGAGGATTGGTAGAAGGAGCCCATCCTCAATGTCAAGTAGTTTTAGCCGGTGGAACTCAAATGTTAGCAGTGAGCGCCGCGCTTCGCCACCAGGGCTACAATCGCCCTCTTTATGTGGCTACCACCCGCTATGTGGTAGAGGATAAAAGTGCTCACTTTAAGGAGATAGCGCAAGAGCTGGGGGTAGAAGTTTACTCTGCTCCTTTAGACTTTTCTCATTCTTCTTTCCCTGGACTTTCAGATTACGAGCGAGGATTTGTAAAAGAAGGAGTGGGAGCAGGGGGAGCAATATGGTATGCAGAAAAGCTGGGTATTTCGGTAAAAACTATTATCTCCCGGACAGAGGAGCTCTATAGAGGTTTCTTTTCCTGAAGACTTGAGCAGTAATCACCAATGAAAAGACAGAAATGGTGGGCAATTATATCTCTGTTTGTAGTGGCGGGGATATGGGTAGGAGGAAGATATATCTCCCCCGGAGATTCCTATGCTATTGTGCTGGAAACTCAAACTCAAACCATAGAGCTGGAAGTCACTCCCCGGGTAGAAAAAGTCATATCTTTAGATGGGCCACTGGGGGAAACGATAGTGGAAATAAAGGGAGGAAAAGTATGGGTTAGCTCCTCTCCTTGCCCGGACAAAACTTGCATTAAAATGGGAAAAATTCCCGACAACGGAGGGTTTATTGCTTGTCTCCCTAACCGGATAATAATCAGAAAGAGGGAAGCTAAAATCTTCCCAGCTCTCCAGCAATAAAGTGATCAAGAACGATGGAAGCTGCACCCAGAAGAGCAACATCTCTTCCCCAACGAGAGTAGCGCAGGCGAGGATTTATGTATTCCCGATAGAGCAGCCTTTCTTCTAACACCTGATCTACCGTCCCAGCAATAAACTCTTGTGCCAAGGCTGCCTCTCCTCCTATGATTACCATCTCCGGGTCGTAGAGATTAATTAAGTTCACCACCCCCACTCCGATGTATTGGCCCAATTGATTGAGAATCTGTAAGGAAGTGCTGTCTCCCATCTTTGCTCCTTCTAAAAGGTGGTGAAATTCTATTCCCCTCTGAGAAGAGATATCTTTCAAGTAGCTACTTTCTGCGAACCAGGTAGCCTCTTGTGCTTTTTTTAAGACGTTGGGGATACTGCAATAGCTCTCCAAGCAACCGTAATTCCCACATACGCAACGAGGACCAAAAAGATTGATGCTGGTGTGTCCTATTTCTCCTCCCTGGCGATGATGACCACGATAAATTTTCCCATCTATAAGAATACCGGCCCCCACTCCTTCTCCTACCATAAAATAGACCATATTCTGAGCTTCTCGGGCTTCTCCACTCCAGGTCTCATGCAGGCAAGCGGCATCGGCATCGGGCATCATAAAAATAGGAAGGTCGTATTCTCTTAAGTAAAACCGAAGATCTAAGGAGCGATGTTTCAAAAAAGTAGGGTGAGCTAAGATAGTGCAGGAATCGGCATCCACAGGGCCAGGAACACTGATACCAATTCCTAAAATGAGACGCAGAGATTGAGTAGCATACTCCAGAACATGGATAAACTCCTTCTGAAGTTCTAAAAGAGCGATCTCGGTGTTTTCTAATAGACTGTAAGAAGAATCACGACGGAAAAGAATAGTAGGGCCTAAGTCACACAGGGCCACAGAAAAGCCACGTCTGGTGAAATTGATGGCAATAATGTAAAAAGCCTGGTCGTTCATAGAAAGAAGAATAGGCTTTCTACCTGCTTTGGTATCAGAAACTCCCACTTCTTGCAAAAGGTTAGCCGATAAAAGATCGTTTACGATATTGGTAATGGTAGGTTGAGTAAGGCCGGTGATACGGGCTAAATCAATCCGGGACAGAGGCCCCTTTTTCTTCAAAAGACGCAATACTAAAGAACGATTTTTTACTTTTACATCAGAGAGATTGTCTCCTACCCATAAGTCACTCACGAGTCTCTCCTTTAATCCCTAATTTTCCTCTCCTTAATATGTTACAGCAATACGAGCTATTTGTCATCAGTCTATTCTTTAAACCTCTTATCTTCCCTCATCTCAAGAAAGAGTCTAATCGATTGTCCCCAAATTTGGTGAAAAAATAATAAAACGACCCCTCAATAGGGGGAAATTAATCCCGACCATAGGGGGGAAGATCCCCTATGACCCCCTAAAAAACCAAAACATAAAGGCAAAAGATAAAGACTTAAAAAGAAAAAAACAAAAACACCGAGGGAGAAAACGTCCCTCGGTATAAGGGGGAAAGAATTCCCCCTCATCGTCTCCTTTCTTTTTCCTGTCACTCCAAAGAGTTGCTTTTTCTGTCACCGCAATGACCCTTTGCCCCGTCATTCCTGAATGCCTCAATCGACTATAGGGGGAAACTGACCCCCTTGTAGCCCCCAAAAGAAAAAGAAAGAGAAAGAAAGCAAAAATAACACGGAGAAAAAACACCTCCGCGTTGTCATTCCTGAATGTATTTATCAGGAATCTAAATAAGAGAAGGGAAACCCTTATCAACCTCCTGGAGATTGCCACGCCAAACGAGAATACGAGGCTCGCAATGACCACTTAGGGGTACCTCCTTTTCCGTTATCGCGAGGAGCGATTGAGGGGGCGATCTCTCTTCCCTTCTCACTCAACTCTTTTTCCCCTCTCCCTTCTCGGGAGAGGGCCAAGGTGAGGGTGAACAATAAGGCAGAAAGACCCCCTCGGTAAAAACATTTGGATTCCCGATTGAAGATTTTGGGAATGACAGAACAGACGATAAGGGGAGAAAAAGACCCCCTTATCAACCCCCCGAGCAAGAAACAAAAGATAAAACCCACTGAGGGAAAAGCAGACAGTCTACGACGTAAGCAAAAGCATAAAGACAAAAGCAAAAAGCACTGAGGAAGGAAGAACATCTTCTTCAGTATAAGGGGAAGAAGAATTCCCCTTATAACCTCCCGAAAAAAACAGATAGCCTACGACATAAAACAGAACAATAAGATTGCCCCCGGTTAGGCCTCTTGAGCTCATGTAGCTGATTAATTCTTTTTAGAAAGCGAGTGCAGATTAGTCTATTTTGAACTCTTTTATTCTTCCACCTTGTGAGCTTATTTTAGTAGTGGTATAATGTGAAATTGATAATTATTATCAAAATGTGATTACAGGAAAAAGGTCATGAGAAAAACATGGGAAAAGCAGTTTGATTACTTTAATAAAAGAGTCACTCCTCACCGAAGAGCTATAATAGAAATTTTTGAAGAAGAAAATAGACATCTCTCCGCAGAGGAAGTGTATATGCTTTTGAAGAAAAAGGAAGAGAAAGTAGGAATAGCCACAGTTTACCGTAACCTGGATTTGCTCTCTCAGATGGGCCTCCTCCACCGGGTAAATTTCGGCGATGGCAAAGAATATTACGAAATGACCAGAGTTCTTCCCGGAGAACATCACCACCATTTAATTTGTACTAAGTGTGGGAAAGTAGTGGACTATAGCGAATTAGTAGGAGAAGAACACGAATTTTTAAATCGCTTAGAAAAAAAACTGAGCAATAAATATGGTTTTTTAACTCAGTCTCACCAGATATATTTTTATGGGTTGTGCGAGGATTGCCAATTGATTTGTGAATCTTAAAGCTGTGCTTTGCAATGTTAGCAGAAAGGTAGAGTGATAGGGTTGGGAAACAAAAAAATGTCCTTGGTAGAGATGCAACCAGGACAAGAGGGAATAATAGTAGAAATTGATGGTGGACGAGGGGTGGTGGATAGATTATGGGTCATGGGAATTTTTCCAGGAAAAAAAATAGTAAAGCTGAGCTCCCTGCCTGCTCAGGGACCAGTGGTTATAAAAGTGGGAAATCAGGAGCTGGCTCTGGGAAGAGGGATGGCTCAAAAAGTGATAGTAGAAGTCACCCCATAAAAAAAGTAGTTTTAGCTGGCAACCCCAATGTGGGTAAAAGCGTTATCTTTACTCAGCTTAGTGGAGTTTATGCCATTTCTTCCAATTATCCAGGTACAACTGTTGACTATTCTAAAAGCACGGTTCGGAAAAATGATACATGGTTTGAGCTAATCGATGCTCCAGGGATTTATGCTCTTGCTGCGGAAGCTGAGGCAGAGAAAATAGCCGAGAGGTTGATTGAAGAAGCGGACATAGTAGTAAATGTGGTAGACGCTACTAATTTAGAACGAAATCTATTCCTGACTTTTGAGCTTCTGGAAAAAAGAAAGCCCATGGTTTTAGTTTTAAATATGTGGGACGAGGCCCAAAAGCGGGGAATTGAGATAGACCGCGAGGCTCTAGAAGAGGCTTTGGGAGTGCCCGTTATTCCGGTGGTAGCTACCACCGGAGAGGGAATCAAAGATTTGATTCGTGCCTTAGATAGGGCGCAAATTCCTAAATTAATTCCCCAGGATCATGAAAAACGGTGGGAGGAAATCGGGAACTTACTGAGTAAAGTTCAGCGGTTCTCCTATCGAGAACCACAGTGGATTGATTTCCTTTACCAGGCTACTATCTCTCCAGTCGGGGGATTGTTTATTGGAATAGGAGTTCTGATAGGATCTTTTTTTCTGGTTCGTCTGATCGGTGAGGGAATAATCAATTATGTTTTTGACCCTCTTTTTAGTCATTTTTATCTTCCTTTATTAGAAAGGTTAGACCAATTACTTACCTTTTCTCCTTTTCTTCAAAATCTTTTAATTGGTCAGAAAATTGAAGGAGCTATTAACCTTGAACAATCTCTGGGGGTATTGTCTACTGGAGTTTATGTTCCCATAGCAGTAGTTTTACCTTATGTTCTGGCTTTTTATCTGGTTTTAGGTCTCTTAGAGGATATAGGATATCTTCCTCGCCTTGCAGTTTTGCTTGATGGCCTTTTCCACCGACTTGGCTTGCATGGGTATGCTATTGTCCCTACTTTGCTCGGTCTGGGGTGCAACGTCCCGGGAATTTTAGGTACTCGGGTTTTAGAAAGTGAGGTAGAGCGGTTTATTGTAGCCACTCTTATATCAGTGGCAGTTCCCTGTGCTGCTCAACAGGCTCTCATTATAGGAGTATTGGGTGATTTCGGAATGGGCCCGGTAATCTTAGTGTATTCTGTCCTTTTTGTAGTTTGGCTGGTGACTGCTCTTTTACTCAAACTGACAGTTCCTGGCTATCGCCCGGCACTAATTGTAGAAATTCCTCCTTATCGCTTGCCTTACCCCCGGGCAGTAGCTTCTAAGCTATGGATGAGAACTCGAGAATTTTTGAAAGATGCTCTCCCTATTGTTCTTCTGGGAGTCCTGGGGATTAATCTTCTTTATACTACCCATGTTTTCTCTATCCTTGCTGAGGCTTTTAGCCCTTTTCTTTCTCGATGGTTAGGGTTACCTGGGGAAGCTATTTTAGTTTTGCTCTTGGGTTTTTTACGCAAAGATTTAGCCATGAGCCTGCTTATTCCTCTTCAGCTATCGGTAAAACAACTAATTATATCCAGTGTGATGCTGGCTATGTTTTTCCCTTGTGTAGCCACTTTTGTAGTAATATTACGAGAGTTAGGCTGGAAAAGGCTTCTTGAGGCCATTGGAATTATGGTTTCTCTATCTTTATTGGTAGGAGGGCTCTTAAATATCATTTTATAAGAAAAGGGTATGATCAGAGCTATTCCTTTTTATTCTATATTGTGGAGCAAACTATAAAAAACCCGGTATTTTTCTCTTTACCCCCAACGTCCCACCTTGCACGCTTACAGCGAGCACCGAGAGAAGTCCGTCCCTTCCCATGACATCCCAAGAAGGTATCATTGCAAGCCCACATCACCAGTTGCATGTCCCCCGAAATGGTCATTGCGGAAGTCATTTTATCGCTTCCTGCGGCAATCTCCGGGGGTCATCGCAGCACCCCGAGTTGTCATCACGACGGTAGAAAAAGAAGGGGATTCAGAATGGAGAAAACTTTCCCCCTTATACTGAGAGAGGCGACTTTTGTTCCTCAGCAGGTTTTTTCTTTCTAAGTTTTAAGTTTTTGTCTTTATGTTTTGCTTTTTGGGAGTTATAGGACCTTCCTCCCTATTGTTCTGAAGCATTCAGGGGTAGTAGATAGGGAGATAATAAGAGACTCCCTATTTTCTTTTAAAAAGGGAATTTTAAAAATTTAAAAGGGGATAAAAAAAGCCACCGGTTCCAACAAACCTTAGCCTTTTCTTTCTCGCATTCCGCGAGAAATTTCAGGATGGACTTCCACTCAAAAGCTTTGAGCTTCTCATCTTTCAAAAAGAAGCTCTTTTTTCCATCCTCCGGCTTAACTCCTCAGAACCGGTGGTGGCTATAATTTGGCTCTATAATAGGATGGGTAAAAAATATCTAAAAAGATATTAGCTGCTCTTTAAATTTTAACCAAAAATAGTATAGCTTTTAGCTTTATATTTGATTCCCTCAATCCAGAACTTTATTTCATTACCTGACCAAAAAGTCCGGCAATAAACCAATGCTGAAAAAGAAAGAATAGGATAACCGGGGGAGCTAAAGCCACCATACCGGCAGCGGTTAATCCCCCCCAATAAGTTCCCCAGGTGCCTATAAAGGAGAGAATTCCTTGGGGCAAAACTCGTAGAGAGGGTTTAGTAATTAAGGCGGAGGCATACAGGTAATTATTCCAGGTAGTAATGAATATAAAAACGGTTGCTGCTACTAAGCCGGGAACCATCAATGGAATGGTAATCCTTCTGATTACTTGAAGCTGAGAACAACCATCGATCATAGCAGCTTCTTCAATTTCAATTGGAACCTCGACAAGAAAGTTTCGTATCATCCAAACAGCAAGTGGTAGATTAAACACAGAATTCACGATTATAAGTCCTGTAAGCTTATTATACAAACCCATCCGATTGAGATAAGTTACTAAAGGTACAAGTACAGCAATGAGAGGAAGAAGAGGAAAAACAAGAAATAAGAAACTGAACTGTTTACCTGGAAAATGGAAGCGAGCCAAGGCATAACCCCCTAAAAGAGCTAAAGGTAAAGCAATAATTATGGCCCCAGTAGCTACGATTACACTATTCCTGAGGTATCCCAAAAATTCGGGGCGGGAAAAGATGTATCTGTAATGTTCTAAAGTTAACCGGCTGGGTATCAAAGAAACTTCATAGCGAGGAGTGAAAGAGACTTTAAGTCCCCACAGGATGGGAGAAAGAGCAAAGATAGCAATTATTATGACTCCTATCCACTTTAATATTATTCCTTTCTTGGCTTTCATGTTTCCACCCTCATTAACCTAAGATAAATTATCATAAAAAGTATGCTTATTATCAACAGTATTATTCCTATTGCAGCTCCTAAATTGAGATTGAAGTTAACAAAGGCATCTTTAAATAATCTTACTGCCAATACTTCAGTAGAATACCCTGGTCCCCCCCGAGTTAAAGCGTATACTGTTTCTGCATCCTGTAGTGTCCACATAGTGATAATGAGCATGGATAAAGCCAGATGAATCTTGGTGAGAGGAAAAGTTATTTTAGAAAAGAGATGCCAGGAAGAAGCACCATCAACTCGGGCTGCTTCGTATAGCTCCGTTGGTACAGTAGCTATTCCTGCAGCTAAGAAAAGCATAATGAAAGAAAAGGAACGCCAGAAGCTGTGAATAATAACAGTCCACATAGCTAAATTGGGATCAGCCAGTATAACAGGACGAGTGCCTGTTATCTGTTGTAGCAAAAGGGTTATTGGTCCACTGGAAGCATCAGTAAGGGAAAGAAAAATGACCGAGCTTACTACTGGGGCGGTAATAAAGGGTAATAGGAAAATAGCTCTAAATATGGAAATCCCTCGCATCTCGGGACTGGTTATGAGAATAGCGGCAAAATAGGCTAAAGGGACAGATAGAACGAGGTTCCCCAATACATATATTAGAGACAGTCTTAGGTTATTTAAGAAACGTTCTTCTCGGAAAAGAAGTTTAAAGTTGTCAAAACCTACAAAACTAGTTTCTCCGCTTAGAGTGGTTTGTTGAAAACTAATAACTATCCCAGAAATTATAGGAAGGACCAAGAAAAGCAATACCAGAACTACAGTAGGAGCTAAAAACAAATATGGCATCCGGTATCTTGCAAGATACCGGATGCCATATTTGTTAATCTTTTCCTCACTCACCGGCAAACTTGGAGTTATACTCATCTTCAAATTTCTTGAGAGTCTCAGCAATAGGAGCTTTAGTAGCAAAGATCTCTTGAAGACAGGCAGCCACCGTATCAGCCAGGTCGCCATAATGAGCAGTAAGAGGCATGGGTCGACCACTTCTCGCTGCTTCTAACCATTTCTGGTAGAAGGGAGTTTTAAACTCTGGTCTCTCCCATAAGCTTAGAAGAGCAGGAAGACCTGCGTCCGGATAGTCAATCAAAAGTTCAGGCCTTATCATGGTTTCGATGAACTTCCAGGATTCAGCAGGGTGTTCGCTTAAGGCGTGGATGGATACATTCCAAGCATTAGTAAACTGTGCCCGATATTTAGTAGGAGTGGGATAAACATCAGCTATAGTAGCTTTACCCTCTGGAGTAGGAGGAAATACTCCTTCTGCCCACCCCTTTTCTTCTAAGGGACCAATCCAGTAACTACCCCAACCTTCTGCCTGGGCAAGCTTTTCATTTAAGAAACTCATCATAAT
>JAKPIQ010000103.1 GCA_029549715.1 Candidatus Atribacteria bacterium
TGCGGGGACAGAAGGGAAGAAACTGTCGCACACGCCTGGATATATAGTGCTCCGGCGTTATTTCAGCTAACTATAGGTTAGCTGATAGTGTCATAAAGTGGCTACCCAAAACTTGTTAAGATTATAGAAGTTGAGAAAATAGGAAAATATGATATACTAACAAAAAGCGGAGAGGTGGCCGAGTGGCTGAAGGCAGTCGCCTGCTAAGCGATTAGGCGAGTTAAACCTCGCCTCGTGGGTTCGAATCCCACCCTCTCCGCCAAGTCTATATTTAGCAAAGTCGTGATCTTGATAAATGGAAAAGCTTTGGTTCACTCGAGCAGGACAAGTAGACTACTCTCTGGCTCATAGACTGCAGCTGGCTCTCCGAGAGAAAGTAGAAGTGGAAAATACCCCCGGTTTTTTTCTTTTGATGGAACACCCTCCGGTTTTTACCCTGGGAAGAGGGGCTTCTCGTGATCACCTCCTGGTAGATGAGAATACCCTGGAAAAAGAGGGGATTAGAATATATGAAGTAGAAAGAGGGGGGGACATCACTTACCATGGACCGGGACAAATTGTTGGTTACCCTATAATAAATCTTAATTTTTGGGAAAAAGATGTTCACCTTTTTTTACGCTCTTTAGAAGAAGTCATCATTCGGTTTTTGAGGAGATTTGAAGTGGAAGCCTTTCGTCTTCCTCCCTATACCGGAGTATGGGTCAGGCGAGAGACACCCCAGAAAATTGCTGCTATAGGTATAGCGGTAAAGGGATGGGTTACTTACCATGGTTTTGCTCTTAATATTTCTACTTTTCTTCCCCATTTTGGCTATATCGTCCCCTGTGGTATCATTGATAAAGGAGTAACTTCCCTGGAGCATATCACTGGTCATTTTTACTCACTGGAAGAAAGATAAAAGATGCAAGGGCTTTTGGCTCAAGATTTAGGAGAAGTTTTAGGGTTTATAATGGAAGAAACATTCGAAATTGATTCGGTTTTGGAAAAGAAAGGGGATTGAGTCCTTGAGTAGTTTACCTCCCTGGATAAAAAAAAGGGTTTCTCTGGAAGAAGGAGAAGAAACGCAAAAATTGCTCCAATCTCTTTCTCTCCATACTGTTTGTGAGAGTGCCCGTTGTCCCAATCGAGGAGAATGTTTTGCAAGAAAAGTAGCCACTTTTCTTATCATGGGAGACGTCTGTACTCGGCGGTGTCGTTTTTGCGCAGTAGAAAAAGGAATACCCCAGCCTCTGGACCCTGAAGAACCAAGGAGAGTGGGAGAAGCATCCCGGCAGCTGGGATTGAAGCACGTGGTTGTGACCTCAGTTACCCGGGATGATCTTCCTGACGGAGGAGCCTCTCATTTTGTGGCCACTATTCGAGAAATTCGCAAAGCTCTCCCTTTCTCTACAGTGGAAGTTCTCACTCCTGATTTTCAAGGTAGAGAAGAAGATTTACGAGTGGTAGCAAAAGAAGAGCCGGAAGTTTTCAATCACAACGTGGAAACTGTGCCTCGCCTTTATCCCTTGGTGCGACCTCTGGCTTCTTATGAGAGGTCATTAACTCTCCTGGAGAGAGTAAAAGAGATTTCTCCTTCAGTTATTACCAAGTCAGGCTTGATGGTGGGTTTGGGGGAAAAAAAGGAAGAGGTAATAGAAGTGCTAAAGGATTTAAAAAGGGTGGGATGTGATGTGGTTACCATTGGCCAGTATCTCCGCCCCTCCTCCCGACACTTAGAGGTAAAAGAATATGTTCCTCCCCAGGTTTTCGCCTGGTATGAAGATGTAGCTTACTTTTTGGGCTTTCGGGGAGTAGCCAGTGGTCCTTTAGTTCGTAGCTCTTATTTAGCAGAAAAATTTGTGGGTGAAGAATTATGCTCTGGGGAATAGGATTATTTTTAATCGTTGTAGCTCTTTTGTTTTTTTTCTGGTTTTTTCCCGTTTTTTTCCACGGTATTCCCTGGCAACCTACTGATATGAAAAGAGTGAGAAGAATGTTAGAGATGGCTGAAGTTAAGCCTGATGAGGTAGTTTATGATTTAGGTTGTGGAGATGGGAGAATCATCATTTGTGCTGCCCGGGAGTTTGGCGCTCGAGCGGTGGGAGTGGAGCTTAATCCCTGGCTCTATTTTTTAGCCCTGGTGAGAGTCTGGATAAGAGGGCTTTCCCGCCGGGTAAAAGTAATTTTTGGTAATTTACATCAAGTAGATTTAAAAGAAGCAGACGTGGTTACCATATTTTTATATTCTCATGTAAATGACCTTTTGCAAGAAAAATTCCAGCGAGAATTGAAACCAGGAGCTCGCATTGTTTCCTATGTTTGGGTTTTGAAGAACTGGAAACCGATGGCCGTAGATAGTGAACTCGACCTTTATTTGTACGTGAAAAATGGTGCTGATTGGTAGGTTTTTCGAACTATTAAAAAAGGAGTGATATATTGCATTGGTTGTTCTTTCCTGGCTTTAAGTCCTTAGGGCTGGATTTTGTCCAGTGGGCTATTGTTTTTCTTTGCTTCTACGGAATATACCAGGCTATAGTGAGTTTTCGTGGGTTTTGGCCAGCAAAACCCTTGCCCCCCGCTTCTTCCCTGCGGCGTTTTGCTGTTTTAGTTCCTGCTCATAACGAAGAAAAAGTTATCGGCTCTCTGCTGGATAGCTTCAATAAACAAACCTATCCTCGAGAATTCTTTGATGTTTATGTAGCTTGTGATGCCTGCAGCGATGCTACCCCCCAGATTGCAAAAGAGCATGGGGGAGTGGTTTTACTGCGTAACGATCCTCTCCATCCGGGAAAAACTCATAATATTCGCTGGGCATTGAAGAATATCCCTCTTGATGAATACGAAGCAGTGGTTATGTTTGATGCTGATAATTTAGCTAATCCTTATTTTCTTTCTCGAATGAACGATTATTTAGAAGCCCATCCCGAGGCAGAAGCTGTTCAGGGTTATCTGGACACCAAAAACTTTTCCGATTCCTGGCTTACCAGGGTTTATGCCTTAGCCTACTGGTATACCAATCGTTTCTGGCAATTAGCTCGAGCTAATTGGGGACTATCAGCGACACTGGGGGGAACAGGTTTAGTTATCACCGTTCCCTGCATTAAGCGTTTAGGCTGGGACCTCCACAGTCTGACCGAGGATTTGGAGTTTAGTGCCAAGCTGGTTCTCTCGGGAGGGAAAGTACACTGGAATGAGTGGGCAATAACTTACGATGAAAAACCCCTTTCCTATCTGGCTTCTCATCGTCAGAGGTCACGATGGATGCAGGGCCACTACTGGGTAGGCTGGCACTATGGACCTAAATTGTTAGCCAAATTTTTTACCACTTTCCGTTTTCAATACCTGGATTATTTTCTTTATCTTTTGACTCCCTTTATTATTATTTTGAGTTTTGTTTTAACTGCTTTTGAAGTAGTACGCTGGGTAATGAGTCCCCCTGCTTCAGATTTGTTCTTTTTTTGGTATTGGTGGATACCTTTTGCCCTTTTGCAGAGCGTTTATCAGCTAATTATTGGTCCTTCTCTGCGGGAGGGGAAAGTTTGTCTTAAGTACACTGCCTATCTTTTTTATTATGCTTGGTATGGTATTACCTGGATACCTGTTGTGTTTTATGCTCTTTTTTTATCAGGCAACCAAAAACACTGGGTGAAAACCGAGCATGTTAGAAGTTTGAGCATTGAGGAGATTGTTAATGTTCCTGAATTGGATGACGCAAAAGAGATATGAGATAGGCTCCTTCCTCGAGTAGCTAAAATGAGCTAAGTGGAGTAAAATAGGTAGGGGATGAAAATGGGGAAAGCCTCTTTGGACTTAGATCGCAAGATAGAAATTTTGGGAAACGGAGCTCGTTTTGATTTGTGCGGGTCGTGTGGAGGGGAAGAATCAAGAAAGCGCCACCCTCAGGGAGGCTGGATTTATCCGGTTAGTCTCCCCGGCAGCGGGAGAAAAGTAAACATTCTCAAAATCCTCCTTTCTAACGATTGCATGCATAATTGTCTTTACTGTGCTAATCGGGAAGGAAGAGATCATCCTGTTACTTCCTTTTCTGCTGAAGAACTGTCTAGCCTTTTCTGGCATCTTTACCAGAAGGGGATGGTAAAAGGGCTTTTTTTAAGTTCTGCTGTGGATAGAAGCCCTTCCTGGACTATGAACGAAATGCTAAAAGTGGCAGAAATTTTGCGCTATCGTCTCCACTTTTCCGGTTATCTTCATCTCAAAATATTGCCCGATGTGAGTAACGATTACTTAGAAGAAGCTGTCAAACTGGCTACCCGGGTATCGGTTAACCTGGAGGCTCCCACTCCTCAAAGTCTCCACCAAATTGCTCCTCAAAAAAATTTTTCTGGTATCTGGCGGAAATTCGAGTGGTTTGGGAGCCAGAAAGAAAAAGGGTTTTCTACTCCTGCCGG
>JAKPIQ010000105.1 GCA_029549715.1 Candidatus Atribacteria bacterium
GGAGGGTTGGGGGAATTCATCGGATATGCTCTCCGACTTCTTTCCGGTTTTATGGCTGACCGGACTAAGGCTTACTGGCTCTTTACCTTCATCGGCTACGGGCTTATACTCTCTATCCCCCTCCTTTCTTTTGCCAATAGCTGGTGGGTAGCAGCCCTATTTATAATTCTGGAACGGGCAGGCAAGGCTTTCCGCTCTCCAGCCCGGGACACCATTCTCTCTTATGCTACCAAAGAAGTAGGGCGAGGATTTGGCTTTGGTATCCATGAGGCGTTAGACCAGATTGGAGCTATTGTGGGCCCTCTAATTTTTTCTTTTATTCTATTCTTTGGTGGTGATTATCGCTCAGGGTTTTCTATCCTCTGGATACCAGCCCTGATTGTGATAGTTATTCTGGTCATTGCCAGAAACCAGCTACCTCATCCTGAGAAATTAGAAACTCCTGAAGAATCAGAAGAGAAAGACAGTAAAATATTCTCCCGGGTATTTATTCTCTACTCTCTGTTTACTTTTCTTTCCGTAGCAGGATTTGCCAACTTCCCCCTCATTTCTTACCATCTCAAAGTAAAGGAAATCATGAGCGATGTTCAGATCCCTACCTTTTATGCCTTAGCTATGGGAGTTGATGCTATAGTAGCTCTTTTAATAGGAAGAGCCTATGACCGAGTGGGGCTGAGAACTCTAATGGTCATACCTTTGCTCTCCCTTTTTATTCCCTTTTTAGCTTTTTCCAATAGTATTGCTTCCGTAATTATCGGAGTAATTTTGTGGGGAGGAGTTTTAGGTGTTCATGAAACCATAATGAGAGCGGCGGTAGCTGACCTGGCTCCTATAAGCCGCAGGGGCTCAGCTTATGGAATTTTCAATACCATCTACGGATTATCCTGGCTCCTCGGAGGAGCTTTGATGGGAATACTTTATGAAATCTCTCTCCCTTATTTAATTATTCTGGCTGTGCTATTCGAGTTAGTCTCCATTCCTGTTTTGTTGGTTTTAGAAAGAGAACAAAAAGCCTGATAAACGTAAATTTCACTATTCCAAGCTTTTCCTTTATAAAGATTAAAAACCTACTGCGGGAGATGCCTTCCCTCCTTCAGTAGAGGGGGTACCTTTACAACTCTTTTCCCCTCACCACAAGGAAGAGGCAGAGAGTCCTCTATCCTCTCCAAAACGGGATTGTCATAGAACAGCCTAACGGCATAAAGGATGGAAAAAGGTTTAAAAAATAATAATGCTGGAGTAGTATTCTCCACCTTTTTATCCTTGAATAGTAGCTAATCAAGAGCCAATCATTTAAGGCCTAAGCACCACTTTTATGGCCTCTTCATCTTTTTCAGCTACTTCCATTGCTTTCTGGAATTCCACCAAAGGAAATTCATGAGTCAAAATTTCATCAGCCTTTATTGCCCCATCAGCCAAAAATTTAATAGCCAGAGGATAAGTATAGGGAGATAAATGGGCTCCTCTGACGTCCAGCTCTTTTACATCACCAATTATACTCCAATCTACTGTGGTAGGTTCATTAAACACGCTAAACTCTACATATCGACCTAATTTTCTGATCATAGATAATCCCTGTACAACCCCCTGAGGACTCCCGCTGGCATGAATATATACATCACATCCATAACCATCGGTCAAGCTCTTCACTCGTTCAATCACATCCTCTTCCAGAGGATTAAGAACTAAATCAGCGCCCAGGCGCTTAGCTAAATCCAATCTTTTAGATTTGAGGTCGATTGCTACCAGAGTGGAGGGGTGTTTCAATCGAGCAGTTTGAAGCATGCCTAAACCTAAAGTACCAAGACCAGCAATTACTACAAAATCTTCGAGCTGAATATCAGCCCGCTCCACCGCATGAATAGCACACCCCAGAGGTTCCACATAAGGACCAAGGCGTAAACAAAATCCCTCAGGAAGCTTATAGTTTCTGGCAGTTTCAGGAAGACGAATGTATTCGGCAAATCCCCCCTCAGCTACTCCTTTTTGAAACCCGTAAATATTGTGCACCTCACACATCCAGTATTGCCCTCGCAGGCAATAACGACACCCGCCGCAGGGAATGATTTGTTCCGAAACCGCCCAATCTCCCAGCTCCAGGCCATATTTTTCCCCTGCTCCTTCGCCTAAAGCCACCACTTGACCGTAGAATTCATGCCCCGGGATTACCGGAGTAGAAATAGAAGCCGGCTGGCCCTCCCCTCCCCAGATACGAGGAGCTCCACGAAAAGTCTTTACATCCCCAGCACATATACCACAACCACCAACTCTAAGGAGCACTTCGCCCTCTCCAATTTCTGGTACATCTACCTCCTCCAACCGAAAATCTCCTGGCGCATGGTTAACCACTGCCTTCATCCTCTTAGGAATGTCGCCCCAAGTTCGAATTTTACTCATAATTTAATCCTCCTTAAGAATTTAGTGTTAAATCATACCCCTTCCACCCCTCCATCTTGATTAAGCCTTCTACAATATACCGCTTAACAAGGAATATTACAATTGTTCTTTAAGCTAATTCAATATGTGCTTTGAGAACTGATGGAGACAAACCACTATGGTTCCAGTGTAAGCAAGATGCCTGTACATCTATCTGTATAACCTGAGGCAACTTCTAATTCATTGGCATCTCTCGTTGCGAACGGGGCTCCGCTTCTCGCCCAAATGTAACTCCTACCCCTTGCTCAGCACAAAATACCTTTATATAATACTTTGGTCAGTTAGTTTTTGGATAAATAGAGTATAATCCTGTAAGGAGATGAATTAATATATGCTGGAAGAAAAAAACAGGTGGGAAGAAAAACCAGTAGAAGTCGCTTTTAATTCTATCACCAAGCGTTTTCCTCCTGACATTTTAGCTAACAATCAGGTGTCCTTTGAGGTGAAAAAAGGCACTGTCCATGCCTTGCTGGGGGAAAACGGTGCAGGTAAGACAACACTTATGAATATTCTCTATGGGCTTCTTCTTCCCGACGAAGGAGAAATAATCATTCGGGGAAAACCAACCAAGATTTCTTCTCCTCGAGAAGCCATTAATCTGGGAATTGGCATGGTTCACCAGCATTTTAAACTCATTCCTACTCATACAGTCAGTGAAAATATCGTTTTGGGGTTGACATCTACCCCTTTTTTCTTCCCGGCAGAAAAGGCGGAGTTCGAAATTAAATCTCTTTCAGAAAAATATGGTTTAAAAATAGACCCTCGAGCCCGTGTCTGGCAACTTTCAGCGGGTGAGAAGCAGAAAGTTGAGATTCTTAAAGCTCTCTATCGTCGAGCTAATATCCTCATTTTAGATGAACCCACCTCAGTTTTGACTCCTCAAGAAGCAGAAGAGCTATTTGCCACTCTCCGAGCGATGAAAGAAGAAGGTAAAACCTGTATTTTTATTACTCACAAACTTAATGAGGTTAAAGAGATTGCCGATGTAGTGACAGTGATGCGTAAGGGGAAAGTAGTTTCTACTACTCTTTCCTCTCAGGTTTCCCTGGAAGAGCTAGCCCGAATGACGGTGGGGAAAGAGGTGATTTCTGTTGTTCCCCGCAAAATCACATCAGATAAAACCATTCTCCAGCTACAGGAAGTTTCCGCTATGGGAGATAGAGACTTCCCTGCCCTTTTAAATATTTCCCTCACAGTGAGAAAGGGGGAGATTGTAGGAGTAGCAGGTATAGCGGGAAATGGACAGAAAGAGCTGGCAGAAGTAATAGTAGGTTTGCGCCCGGTTACAAAAGGACATATATTCTTGGAAGATAGAGAAATTACCAATCTCCTGCCTCGAGACATTGCCTCTTCAGGAGTAGCTTATATCCCCGAAGATCGGCATCTGGGGCTGGTAGGGGAAATGAGTGTAGCGGAAAACCTTCTATTGCGAGGTTATTCTCAACCTCCCTTTTCTCAGGGTTTCTGGGTGGACTGGGAAAAAGCGGAAGCTTACAGCGAAAAGCTTATTTCTAACTATCAAATTAGCCCTCCTCTTTCTGATATTCCGGTACGGATCCTCTCGGGAGGAAATCGCCAGAGAGTGGTCATTGCCCGAGAACTAGAGCGAAAACCAAAGCTGGTGATAGCTTCCAACCCTACTGCCGGGTTAGATGTTTCTGGTGTAGAGGCTATTCATAAGTTATTGATAAAAGCTCAAGAGGAAGGAGCAGGAATTTTACTCATTTCTGGAGATCTGGATGAACTCTTAAAACTCTCCAACAGGATAGTGATAATGTTCAGAGGGGAAATTGTGGGGGAGAAAGAAAAAGAACACTGGACAGAAGAAGATCGGCGAGAAATTGGTCTGAGGATGGGAGGAGTAAAAAGGTAAGTGGATAGAAGAAAATTTACTCGGTTTCACATAGAAGTATCGGTGCAGCCAAGCCTTGCCTCTGTGATCTTTTTTTCTCTTTTGGCTATTATTCTTGCTTTTGCCTGTGGGGGCATTATTTTTTTGTTCTACCATATTTCTCCTTGGGTAGGTTATCAAACTTTTTTCCAGGGAGCTCTGGGAAGCTGGTATGCTTTTTCCGAAACCCTGAAGCGGACTATTCCTTTACTGTTAGTAGGCGAAGGCCTGGCTTTAGCTTTTCGGGCCCAAGTGCTCAACATCGGAGCAGAAGGGCAAATTCTTCTGGGAGCTGTGGCTGCTACCTGGGTAGCTCTTTTTTCCGGGCTTCCCCCTTTTCTTTTGCTTCCTGTGATGTTTCTCTTAGGCTTTTTATCCGGAGCAGGATGGGCGCTAATTCCTGCTTTCCTCAAAACTCGTTTTGCTGTGAATGAAGTTCTTTCCACCCTTATGCTTAATTATGTGGCTTCTAATTTGGTCCTCTATTTAATCGGAGGTCCCTGGAAAGGTAAGGGAGTGCGAGGTTTTACCTATACTGATACTTTTCCCGAAGCAGCGTGGCTTAAGACTATGGGGATAACCAGAGTCCCTTACTTTACTCTTTTAGTGGGTATAGTTATAGCAGTAGGAGGATATTTTTTTCTCAAAAAAAGTGCTTTGGGTTTTGAACTTCGCGTTGTAGGTAGCAGTCCTGAAACAGCAAAGCTTTTAGGAATAAACGAAGAAAAAATTGTTTTTTTAGCTATGCTCCTCTCCGGAGGGCTATCCGGGTTTGCAGGGGTAGGAGAAGTGGCTGGAATCCACCATCTTTTAAGGCATCCTGACCATATCTCCTTAGGCTATGGATACACGGCAATAATCGTGGCCTGGCTAGCTCGAGCCAATCCTTTGGCTACGATTTTGACCTCTTTTTTATTTGGCGCTCTCCTCTCGGGAGGAGATGCTCTTCGAGTGTCTCTGGGTATTCCCTTTCAGGTAGTATCGGTATTCAATGGACTTATCCTCTTTTTTCTTATTTCCACTGAACACTTGAGTCGATATCGTATCATATGGGGAGACACCAAAGTGGTGGAGAACTATGATTCTTGAGCTTATTTTAGGAACCTTAAATCGAGCATTGGCCTATGGCACTCCTCTTCTTCTGGCCACACTGGGGGAAATTTGTGTTGAGCGAGCGGGAGTCTTAAACCTGGGAGTAGAGGGAATGATGATGCTGGGAGCATTTTCTTCTTTTGTTGTGGCTTATGTAACCTCTAACCCCTGGTTGGGAATTCTTGGGGGGGCCATAGCAGGAGGCCTTTTCTCTTTAATTCATGCTTTTTCTAGCATTACTCTGCGTGCTAATCAAACAGTGTCAGGATTGGCTCTCACCATGTTAGGAACGGGAATTGCCGAAACTTTAGGAAGAAACTGGGAAGGGAAGGTGCTCTCATCTCCTATAAAGCCTTTTTCGGAAGATTTTTTGTCGCTGTTTCCTCCGGGAGTGAGAACTCTTTTCAGAGATAGTAATCTTTTAGTGGTGGGGAGTATTATTTTGGCTTTAGTACTCTGGTTTTTCCTTTTTAAAACCAAACCGGGGCTTTCTTTGCGGTCCTGTGGGGAAAACCCTGCCGCTTGTGATGCTTTGGGAATAAACGTATGGAAGGTGCGCTATATGGCGGTTTTTGGAGGAGGAGTTATGGCCGGGCTGGGAGGAGCCTACATTGCTGTTGCCTATCGTCCTGCGTGGTCTTCAGGCATGACTCAAGGAATGGGTTGGTTGGCGGTAGCCTTGACCATTTTCTCCTTCTGGAATCCTCTCTATGCTCCTCTTGGTGCCTATCTTTTTGGAGCGTTATTCCACTTAGCTTTTCGCTTGCAGGTATTTGTAGCTCCAGAAATTTTAAATTCCCTGCCTTATCTTTTCCCGGTGGTGGCTCTGGTGTTTGTTTCCCGTCTTGCTTTTCGGAAAAAAATTGGTGTTCCGGGAAGCTTAGGAAAACCTTACGAACGGGGAGAATGGGAGTAAAAATATAAAAACTAAGAAAGGAGTGAAAGAGTTGAAAACATCTATCGACCAGCTAACGGTCACAACCATCCGAATGCTGGCTTTAGATACGATACAAAAAGCAAAATCGGGGCATCCCGGGCTGCCTTTAGGAGCTGCCCCAATGGGTTATGTTCTTTTTCGACGGATTATGAAACACAATCCTCAAAACCCCCGGTGGTTTAATCGAGATCGCTTTATCCTCTCAGCAGGCCATGGTTCGGCTTTGCTTTATGCCCTTCTTTATCTGAGCGGATACCAGGGGATGAGTATGGAGGAACTGAAAAACTTCCGCCAATGGGGAAGTCATACTCCCGGACATCCGGAGCGCTGTATAGATTGGGGTATAGAAACTACGACTGGCCCTTTAGGGCAGGGTTTTGCAACCGGGGTAGGAGCGGCAATCGCTGAAGCCCACCTCGCCGCTCGGTTCAACCACCCCGATTTTCCCATTGTTGACCACTATACTTATGCTCTGGTGAGCGATGGAGATTTAATGGAAGGAGTGGCACAGGAAGCGGCCTCTTTGGCCGGACATCTGAAGCTGGGAAAACTCATTTACCTCTTTGATAATAACCGGGTGAGCCTGTCTGGAGAAACAACCATCTGTTTTACCGAAAACATAAAAATGCACTTTGAAGCCTATGGATGGCAAGTACTTGAAGTAGAAGATGGAAACAATTTAGAAGAGCTTATTCAAGCAATCCAGGAAGCGCAAAAAGACAAAAGCCGCCCTTCTCTCATAATGGTTTCCACTCATATCGGATATGGAAGTCCCAAACAGGGTAGGTTTGAAGTTCATGGTTCACCTCTAAAACCAGAAGAAGTGGTGGAGACGAGAAAATTTTTTGGTTGGCCTCTGGACCAGGATTTTTATGTCCCGGAAGAAGCCTTACACCACATGCGAGAAATTATAAAAGAAGGTGAAGAACGGGAAAAAGAATGGAACAATCTTTTTTCTTCCTATGCTCGAGAATTTCCCGAATTAGCACAAGAGCTAACCATGCTTATAAAGGGCGAGCTTCCTCCCCACTGGGATAAAGACCTCCCGGTTTTTGATTCTGCCTCAGGCGACATGGCCACTCGCTCGGCAGGAGGAAAAATTCTCAACGCCCTGGCAGATAAAATTCCTTCTCTCATCGGTGGTTCAGCAGACTTAGACCCTTCTACTAATACGGTTTTAAAGGGGAAAGGAAGCTTCCAGGCACCCGGCGTATGTCCTGCTGAAGCTCAGGGTTTAGTGGAAGGGCCCTTAGGGTATGAGGGAAGAAATATTGCCTTTGGGGTGCGAGAGCACGCTATGGGAGCCATACTAAATGGTATTGCCATTCATGGGGGGCTCATTCCTTTCGGGGCAACGTTTTTTGTGTTTTCCGATTATATGAGGCCGGCTGTTCGAGTGGCAGCTCTCTCCGGTTGTAAAGTCATTTATGTGTGGACTCACGATTCGGTAGCTTTAGGAGAAGA
>JAKPIQ010000111.1 GCA_029549715.1 Candidatus Atribacteria bacterium
AATATCCTTCTTTCCGCAACCAATTGCCTATCTTCTCTCCCCATAGAGTATTTTTCTCTACCAGAAGTATTTTCCTCATTACCAGTAAAAGCTCACCACCTTTCCCTTTTCTCCCCAGATAGCACGCAGCTCTCGGAGATATTTTCCTTCCATCACCCCAGCAAACATTTTACCACAACTCACCTCTCCTCCTTGCCAGGGAGGAGAACCTCTACTCTGTGTTTCCTTTTTTACTAAAACAGCATCTTCCTTCTTCACAAATGAAAAGGAGTAAAAGTTTTCCACTCCCAGAATAAAATCTTTGTTTCTCAATTTAGGTTATAATTTTCCTAAAAAGGAGTGAAAACTATGAAAGAAGTCATGCTTTATACTCTGAGCACCTGCCCTTTCTGCAAAATGGCTAAGGAGTACTTCGAAAACCACCACATCCCCTACCGTTTCGTAGATGTAGACCTTTTAGAACCTGAGGAAAGAGAGAAAACGGTAGCAAAAGTGCAAGAAATTTCAGGAAGAAGGGCTTTTCCGGTAATCGTTATAGGAAATCAGGTAATCGTAGGTTATGACGAGGTAGGTATTGGGGAGGCTCTCCAAGAATGAATCAGGTAGAAAAAATATTTTGCCCGGTGTGTCAGGTAAGTTTTGTTGTGGGGGAAGAAAAAGAAGCAGGAAAGAGAATAATTTGTCCGGTGTGTGGTGCAGTTCTGGTTTTAGAAAAAGATAACACCGCCTGGATAGCTAAAAGGCCTATGGACCTAACCCCCGAAGAAGAAATAAGAATGAGAATAGAAAACTTTGCCCGGTTGCGCGGCTATAGATTCAATGAACTCAAAGAGCCCCTGGTGCAAGGACTACTGAAAAAATATGAACGATATGGAGACTTCTATTGTCCGTGCAAAATAGATAACATCCCCGAAAACGTATGTCCTTGCTTGGAAACAAGGCAAGGTAGCGTAGAGCGCAATGGACGCTGTCATTGTGGGTTATTCTGGAAATAGGGGGAGTTCCCCCTATTTCCTTCCCACCACAAGATAGAGCTCCTGGTTGTCAATGACTCTGGTTATCTCCAGACCTCTTTTTTTCAGTTCCTGAGCTAGCTCTTCTCCTGGAGGAAGACTAAAAGCTGGGGGAGCCCCATCTCCCCGGTGCCGTTGATTAATGATTTCCCGGCCTTCAGAATGAGCAACGGCCAGCTCCCCTCCTTCTCGCAGATGAGAAATTAAATTCCGAAGAGCCAGGCTTCTGTCCCAAAAATGAGGAAGTGAAGAATAAACCACAATCAGGTCATACTGACGATCAGATTTATACTGTTCTGCGCTCCCCCGATGATATTCAATGCCTTTTTCTCCAAACCTTTCTCGGGCCACTTTTAACATTTCTTCCGCTATATCTAGCTCCACAATTAAGCCAGAAGGCCCCATCCTTTCCCACAAAAAAGGAATTAATATACCAGTTCCTGAGCCCACATCGAGAATGATAGAAGAAGAGGAGATAGTAAGAAAAGACAGGAGATAGCGGATTTTATCTGGGGAGGGAGATAAGCGCCTATCCCACTCCCGGGCTAAATGGTTAAAAGCTTCCCGTATCTGTTTCTCTTTGCCCAGCAAAACTTTCCACTCCTTTCACTATGAGAGGGATTAAAACCATCTGGATAGCTATTCCAGGGAGAGAAAGCACAAACAGGGTGTGTAAAACTGGAAGAAGGGCAAATTTTTTGCCCAGAACTAAGGACATCAAAATCCAGTTCCCCAAAATGGAAATCAACCTCCCCCCCAAAAGAGAAATAAATAGAGAAGAAAAAACGCCCCATCTTCTCTTCTTATAGAAAAAGAAAACCAGAATTCCATACCCTCCCAGCTCCCCCATCATAACTAAAAAGCCGGGAAAGGGGGGCATGCCGGTGAGAAGAAAGTTGAGAGGAGGAAGGATGAAGCCCAGCAAAAAAGCGGCCCTACCTGAGGAGAGGAAAAAACCTCCTAAAAGAGGGGATAAATGAATAGGCAGGAAAACTGCCCCGGGAAGGCCAGAAAGATGAAAAAGGGAAGGCAAAACAACTCCCATGGCAATTAATAGAGAAATTTTAGTCATTTCTTGGGCTTTCATTTATTCAGCACCACCCCTTTACAGAACCGCAATTGTAACATTAAAGCGCCATTCTGTGAGAATTATTCACTTTGTCATCTATCCTCAAATAAAAAAGTCAACTCTGAGTGAAACGCCCATCGTCACGAGTGTGAGAGAAATCGGCAATCTTCTCTTCCAGCCACCCTCGCCCATCCACCGGTGGGGAATCAAAATCAGGCAGGTAAGGCTTAATATCTAAAAGAGGAGTCCCGTCTAAGATATCTACTTCCTGGATGAAGAGGAGATTGTTCTCTACCTTCAGCAACCTTACTATCGAAAGACCAATAGGGTTGGGTCGAGAAGGAGCTCTGGTGGCAAATACCCCTCTTAGCTTTTGATCTAAAAAGGGCTTAACCTTGAGACTTCCAGGTTTAGCCAGATGAAAGTGATAAAGAAGGATGATGTGAGAAAAGCCTTCTAAGTCTTGTAAGCCTTCTACATACTGGTCAAATATCTCCACCGTCCCCGATACCCTCTTCCCGCCTCGGGGCTGGATAGGAGTGCCTGCCGGCTGCAGATAAGGAGAGTGAACGATTCCAATAGGTCGATAACAAATTTGCATTTTCCTTCCTCCCTCTTAATTTACCTGCAGATAATTATACCCTAACGAGGGGGCTCCAAAAATCTACTCATGAGAGAGAAATTATATCATAGCTTGTTTTTGGCCTATTAAGCAGCTCTAAAAACAAGGGGGCAAACGAAAGAAGAAGCGGCGGAGAGCAAGTTTCCCGGTCGCCTCGAAATAACTCCCGCCGATCAAGCTTTACCAGTTAAAAAGGAATTACCGTCCAGTGCCCACAGTATTGGCTTTCATTTTCTAGGTATTTTCCCCCCACCCAAGGCTTGCCAGAGCTCCATTGGCAAGCTTAATGACTCTCCCATCAAGCCA
>JAKPIQ010000186.1 GCA_029549715.1 Candidatus Atribacteria bacterium
GCTGCCAGAGTAGGATAAACCAGACCCGCAAGGAACCCTAAAACCCTCATCCCCCACAGAGTATTATAGAAAATCAACCCCCCCAGAGGAATAAAGCACAGGGGAATAATCCACAAAGAAGGACGGAAAAAGGAGCTCCAAAGACAAAAAACAAAAAAAGACAGCGCCAGAGCAAAGAAAAGCAAGGAGTAAAGAGGGGGAGAAAAAGAGGGGGAAGGAACACTCACCTCCCCCACTATGTATTCATTATCAATCAGTGCTCTCTTAATCGAGAGCAGATAAGAGAAGTTTTTCTCCCAGCTCCCGTAAGCTGGAGGGTCGGTGAACAGCCGGAGATAGAGAATAGGAACTGACCTTTCTTTCACTGCTCGCAAAAACCTGTCCCGGGCTTCCTGTGGAGTATAGCCCTTCAGCTCCTCGGGAGGAATACTGTGAGCTCGAAGAGTGAAAGGAGAAGCAAAGGAGGCCAGAGTAGTTTCTCCCTTTTGCCCCACAAACTCAAGATACCCCCAGAATAGTCCTTTTTCCTGCAGAAAAGAAGAGAGAAGACGTAATGAATCCCCGCGTGGAGCACCTAAAACGCTATCCCCCGAAAAAATAACTCCTTTCGCCACCTCCCAGGCCTTCTCCTGGAGAAGATTTTCTAAAACCGAAGGGGGGATATTATAACGATTATAAGGACGAAGCAGGATACGAAATCCTTGCTCTTGTAGAGCTTGCAAAACTCTATAATCCCAGCCCACTCCTATTTTATCTTCTTCTTCATAGAGAATGTTTACTCCTAAAATCTCTCCCTTTTCTTCCACCTCTTTCCCTAAAAGAAGAAGGTGATTTTTCACCGTTTCTCGCAAAAGGGGATCAGAAATCTGAAAATAACGCAACAGAGGAGAAGAAAAAGGAGAAGGAACTACCGGAACTGCCCTTCCCTGGCTGACTAATTGTCTCCAAGTGAGTTCACTCACTCCTAAGGTCTCGAATCCTTCTTTTTTTAGCTCCTCAGCAATGAGTAAAGGGTCTACCCCTTCTGTCTTACCAATCCATTCTATATCGTTCCAATCTACCACCAATTCTACTATTCGGGATTGAGACTCCCGCTCCCACCTTTCCCGGATAATGGGAAGAGAGAAAAAGAAAACGATTAAAAATCCTATCAGTAAAAAGATGTTCCTTCTCATCTTTCTTCTTCAATATCCAGCAGAGGATCTCCGCTGTCTACAGTATCATTTTCTTCTACGTAAACCTCTTTTACTATTCCTCCTCGCTCTGCGGCAATCTCGTTTTCCATCTTCATCGCCTCCAGAATAATTACTACCTGTCCTGCTTCTACTTTCTCTCCTTTTTCTACATTAAGAGCTAAAATTCTTCCCGGCATAGGAGCCCGTAGAGTGGTGGTAACTTGAAGAGGAAGAGAAGAAGTTACTTTCTTTATGTTTTTTATATTCCAGTTATCCTCTCCCCCTTCTCTTACTTCTGCCACCTCGACTTCATATTCTTCTCCATTTACTCGCACTAAAAATTTTCTCATCATTTACCTCCTCAAGCGAAGCACCCAGCAGCGTTCTTGTCGAGCCAATTCCTTCCAATTTTTGTTCTTTTTCGGTACATAGGATGAAGAGGAATTTTCCTCTTCCAAAATCTGGAAAATAACAGCAGTAATTGCTGCCACCACCTGAGGACTTAACCTCACATCTAAATCATACTGGGAAATTACCATGTTTCTTCCCCTTCCCTTCTTCTCGCTTAGACCAGAAAACTTCTAAAGCTTTCGCCACTTTAAGCCGGGTCTCCCGGGGGTCAATAATCTCATCTACATATCCTCTTTTTGCTGCTTGATAAGGATTATAAAACTCTTGTCGATATTGTTCCAGTAATTTTTCTCTTCGAGCCTCAGAATCCAGAGCTTCTTCGATTTCCCGGCGAAAAATTATGTTCACCGCCCCTTCTGCCCCCATAACCGCAATTTCAGCAGTAGGCCAGGCCAGAACCAGATCCGCTCCTAAGTCTCGACTGCACATAGCTAAATAAGCTCCTCCATAGGCTTTCCGTAAAATCACCGTTATTTTAGGAACAGTGGCTTCAGAATAAGCATAGAGCATTTTGGCTCCATGACGAATGATGCCCCCCAGCTCCTGATTACTACCCGGTAAAAAACCAGGAACATCAACTAAAGTTAAAAGAGGGATGTTAAAGCAATCGCAAAACCGGATAAACCGGGAAGCTTTATCCGCCGCGTCAATATCCAGACATCCCGCCAGATGATAAGGCTGGTTAGCCACCACTCCCACTACCTGTCCTCCTATCCGGGAGAACCCTACTATTATATTACGAGCAAAATCTTTTTGCACCTCTAAGAAACTACCTCTATCCACTAATTCTTCCACTACTTCTTTCATATCATAGGGTTTGTTAGGATGAGAAGGAACTACATCTAAAAGAGGAGCATTATCTCTGTTCCAGGGATCAGAAAGGTCCTTTTCTGGGGGCTCCTCTACATTGTTAGAGGGAAGATAACTCAAAAGGGTGCGCACTTTTAAAAAGCACTCTTCTTCAGTAGCGGTCACAAAGTGAGCTACTCCGCTTTTGGTAGCGTGAGTCACTGCTCCTCCCAGCTCTTCAGCTGAAATTTCTTCTCCAGTGGCTGCTTTAACCACCTCAGGACCAGTGACAAACATTTTACTCTCTCCCTCTACCATAAAGATAAAATCCATAAGAGCGGGGGAGTAAACTGCTCCTCCAGCGCAAGGCCCCAGGATAAGGGCAATCTGGGGGATAACCCCGGAAGCCTGAGTATTGCGGAAGAAAATCTCTCCATAGCCAGAAAGAGAGTCTATACCTTCTTGAATACGAGCTCCTCCTGAATCATTTATCCCTATAAGAGGGGCACCCACTTTGAGAGCCATATCCATAACTTTAGTAATCTTTCGAGCGTGCATCTCCCCTAAGGACCCACCCATCACGGTAAAATCCTGAGAATAAATAAACACCACTCTTCCCTCTATTGTACCAAAACCGGTTATCACTCCATCAGCAGGTAGTTTTCTTTCTTCCATACCAAACCGGTGGGCCCGGTGCTCCACAAAAAGGCCAATTTCTTCAAAGCTCCCTTCATCCACCAGCAACTCTATCCTCTCCCGAGCAGTAAGCTTTCCTGCCTCCCGTTGCCTTTGCAGGGCTTTCTCTCCTCCTCCTCGGAGGAGGATATCCTTTTCCTTTTCCAGTTCTTTTATTAATTCCGACAAAGTCCTTTTAGACATAAACCAGTTGCTCCTCTTTCCTGGCTATTCCTTCTATGTTCACATGTACAGCCTTCACTTCCACCCCCACCAAGTTCTCTAACTCCTCCCGGAGGCTTTTCTGAGTTAAGCGCCCCACCTGAGAAAGAGAAAAATCAGAGCTGATAACACAACTCACTGTCAGCTCTATGCCACCTTCTAAGCGGTGAAGAGACACCCCCCTTACCTCCTCCATCCATGGAAAACAACAAAGAAGATAATGAATAAGAGAAAGAAGCACTTTTTCAGAAATCACCAATTTACCCAAATAACTAAAAGGGGGACGCACCACTGTTTTTTCCCGCGAAGAATAAAACCATCTCCAGATATTAATCGGTACAGCATCCATGAGATTACGCCACAAGTTGTTTCTCTGCAACTCTATGAGAGGGACAGGGATAGTATGCTTTCCTTCGTTTTCGCGGGCTGATAATGCCAGCTCTATCTCTTCCGGGGAGGCTATTTTCTCAATTTCTATAATTTCCTCCGGGGGAGGGAGCTCCAGATGTTCACAAATTTTTTCTACCATGGGAAGAGAAACCCCCAATACCATAATCTTTTGAGGGGCAAGCTCTCGCAGAGCTTTTTTTAATACCTCTCTCTCCTCGGGAAAATAGAAAAGAGCTATTTTAGCAGCCCGAATTTTATTGATCTCTGCTTTTGCCGAGCGACCGGCAATAATCTTCCCTTTGGAAATGAGAAGTCCATCATCAATTATGCAATCAATCCCATATTTTTGAGCTATACGAGGGGCCTGATAGCTCTTTCCCGTCCCACTCGGTCCAATCACAGCATAAACTTTCATGAATTTTGCCCTTCCTCAGAAGAAACTCTGGTTTTTTGGAGAAAAGCCTCTATAAAGTCATCTATTTCTCCATTCATCACCCGTTCCACATTACCAGTTTCATGACCAGTGCGGTGGTCTTTTACCAGATTATAAGGATGAAAAACATAGGTTCGAATCTGATTGCCCCAGGCAATGTCCTGACGTTCCCCTTTTATCTCTTGAATCTTTTTCTTCTGTTCCTCTCGATAATATTCATAAAGTCGAGATTTCAATATTCTCATAGCCAGAGCTTTATTCTGGTGTTGAGAGCGCTCGTTCTGGCACTGCACCACTATACCAGTAGGGATGTGAATAATGCGTACCGCTGAATCAGTTACATTCACATGCTGGCCACCATGCCCCCCGGCTCGAAAAGTTTCTATCTTCAAATCCTGAGGGTCAATTTCTACTTTAATATCATCTCCCATTTCTGGAATCACCTCCACTAAAGCAAAAGTGGTATGGCGACGATGGCCGGCATCAAAAGGAGAAAGGCGAATGAGCCGGTGCACTCCCTTTTCCGATTGGAGATAGCCATAGGCATAATCTCCCTGCACCAGGAAAGTTACATACTTTAGGCCAGCGCCTTCCCCTTCTAAAATATCAGTTACCCGAGCTTCAAAACCTTTTCTCTCACAAAAACGAAGATAAAGACGAAAAAGCATTTCCACCCAATCCTGAGACTCCACTCCTCCCGCCCCAGAATGGATAGTCACTATAGCATTATGGCTATCTTCTTCTGCAGAAAAGAGAAGCCGAATTTTCAGGTCTTCTACTTCTGTAACTAAGTTCTGGATCTCCTTTCTCAGCTCAGAAAACTCTGGATCAGCAGCACTAATGAGCAAGCTAAACTCCCGGGCTTCTTTCCACCTCTCTTGCAAGTTTTGATATCGCTCCCAGATCTGACGATAGGATTTATATTCTCCCAGAATAGAATCTTCTCCATTTTGACGCTCCCAGAAGCCTTCCTGGGACATCTTTGTTTCTATTTCTTTTATTTTCTCTTCTAAATTTAACTGGTCAAAGATAGCCTCCAATTTCTTCCAGCTTATCTTTAATTTCTTCCAGTTCTGCTGTTATGTCCAGCATCCTTTCTCTCCTTTCATTCATTTTTCCCGCAACAATATTTGTATTTTAAACCACTTCCACAAGGACAGGGGTCATTTCTTCCCACCTTATTTTTATTCCGTACTGTAGCTGCTACCACTTTTTCTCGAGGAGCCCTGGAAGGGGAAACTCTGGATGATGGCTTTTTAGCTTCAGCAACCACTCGCAGATGTAAAAGATAACGAATGGTGTCTTCTCGAATACGAGCTACCATATCCTCAAACATGTCAAAGGCTTCCAGTTGATACTCCACAAAGGGGTCTCGCTGTCCTACTGCTCGAAGCCCAATCCCCTCTCGAAGATGGTCCATATTGCGCAGATGGTCTTTCCAGTAATCGTCCACCACTCGCAAGAGTACGTATCTTTCCAGCTCCCGGAATAGAGATTCTCCCATTTCTTCTGCTCTCTTCTCATAGATTTCTTGCACAGACCGTAAAATGTCTTCCTGTAACAGAGCAGGAGAATAGCTAAGTTTTTTCTCTTCGTCTACTTTCCACTCCCATCCCCAGAGAGAAAATAAGCGCTGAGATAAGCCCTCCCAATCCCATTCTTCAGGATACACCCTCTCTGGAGCATAAACAGAAACCACATCTTTAACCACTTCTTCCATCATTCCCAGAATATAAGGGCGAAGATTTTCCTCTCTAAGCACTGTCCTTCTTTGCCCGTAAATTACTTCTCTTTGTTTACTCATCACATCATCATACTGGAGAAGGGTTTTTCTGATTTGAAAGTAATGTCCCTCTACTCTTTTTTGAGCAGACTCTATAGCGCGGGTAATCATGGGGTGCTCAAGAGGAGTTTCTTCTTCCATTCTCAGCTTTTCCATGAGTTGAGATATCTTGTCCGAACCAAAAAGACGCAACAGGTCATCTTCTAAGGAAAGGAAAAACTGCGAAGAACCAGGATCGCCTTGCCTTCCTGCCCGTCCTCGCAGCTGATTGTCAATTCTTCTGCTTTCATGCCGCTCAGTGCCGATAACATGCAAACCCCCTAAGGATTTTACTTCTCCCCCTTCCCGGTCAGTTATTTCCTTAAACCGGGAGAGAAGTTCCCGGTAGACCTCTCGAGCTTCCTTTACTTCCGGCAAATCAGTAGGCAAACCTTCTGCTGCCTGCAAGATTATCTCTTCCTCAAACCCTCGCTTTCTCATTTCTTCCCGAGCCAGAAAATCAGGGTTACCCCCCAATAAAATATCTGTTCCCCGACCAGCCATATTAGTAGAGATAGTAACCGCTCCTTTTTTGCCAGCTTGGGCAACAATTTCTGCTTCTTTTTCGTGGTACTTAGCATTAAGCACCTGATGGGGGATTTTGCGCTGATGGAGGAGCCTACTTAATCTTTCCGATTTTTCAATGGAAACTGTGCCCACCAAAACCGGTCTACCAATTTTATTCTGCTTTTCAATTTCCTCAACTACTGCAGTAAATTTTTCCTCTTCCTTACCATAAATTACGTCGGGATGGTTGGTTCGCCGGAGAGGTCGATTAGGGGGAATTACTACTACAGGCATCCCATAGATGTACAGAAATTCACTTTCCTCAGTTTTAGCTGTTCCGGTCATTCCGCAAGTTTTACCATACATCCGAAAATAATTCTGGTAAGTAATGGAAGCTAAGGTCTGGTTCTCGTTGGCCACTTTTAGTTTTTCTTTGGCTTCTATGGCCTGATGCAGACCTTCGCTGTAGCGACGTCCGTGCATGAGGCGGCCAGTGAACTCATCTACAATGATTACTTCTCCATTTTTAACCACATAATCGACATCTTTTTTATAAAGATGATGAGCTCGCAGAGCTTGCCTCACCAAGTGTTCTAAAGAACCTTTTCCAGTCTCCTCATAGAGATTGTCAATATGGAGTAAGTTTTCTACCTTGGTAACTCCTTGTTCTGTTAACCATATGGAGCGAGTTTTTTCTTCATAATCGAAGTCTTCCGGGTAAGAGAGTTTTCTCACCACTTTATCTACTTTATAATAAATTTCTGTATCTTCCTCTGCTGGTCCGGAAATGATCAGGGGAGTACGTGCTTCATCAATTAAAATACTGTCCACTTCATCAATAATGGCATAATTTAGCTCTCTCTGTACCACATCTTCGAAGCGGAGAACCATATTATCCCGCAGATAATCGAAACCAAACTCAGTATTAGTCCCATAAGTGATATCACAGAGATAAGCCTTTTTCCGCTCCGCAGGAGAAGAATCATGCTGAATCAAGCCCACTGATAACCCCAAAAACTCAAAAACTGGCCCCATCCAGTAACGGTCTCTTTTGGCCAGATAATCGTTAACAGTAACGATGTGTACCCCTTTTCCCTCCAAGGCATTGAGATAAGCAGGCATAGTGGCTACCAGAGTTTTGCCCTCCCCGGTAGCCATTTCAGCAATTTTCCCCTGGTGGAGAACTACTCCTCCCATCACTTGCACATCAAAGGGACGCATACCAGTTACTCTTTTTGCTGCTTCTCGCACCACGGCAAAAGCTTCCACCAATAGATCGTCCAAGCTGCTTCCTTCTTGAATTCTCCTTTTGAATTCTTCCGTCTTTCGCATTAGCTCTTCATCTGAAAGACGGGCGACTTCCTCCTCTTGAGCGTTAACCGCCTCCACATATTTTTCTTCTAATTCTCGAATTTGCTTCGCTTGAACTCTATTAGTCCAAAAATCTTTAATCAAACCCATAATTTTCCTCCCCAAAAAACTGAACCCTTAAATTATAACATAACTATAAGGGGGCGTTGCCCCCTTATTAACCCCCAGAAAATGCAAAAAATAAAAGACAAAAGGATAAAAACTCACTGAGGAAAAAAGACTCTCAGGGGGGCGTTGCCCCCTTATTAACCCCCGACTATAGGGGAAACCCCCTGAAAGACAAAAGAAAAAGACAAGAAAATATAAAAATAAAAGACTACTGAGGAAGAAGAAACCTTCCTCAGTATAAAGGGGGAAAAGAACCCCTCTTATGGACCCCTTTCTTTTTCCTGCCATCGCGAGCACGGACAGCCTACGGAGCTTCCTTCATCTGTCATCGCGAGGAGCGATTGAGGGGGCGATCTCGCTTTTCAAGAGTGTGAGATTGCCACAGACTATAAGGGGGAAAACCCCCCCCTTTTTTTTTGACAAAAAGGAATAAGCACTAACTACCTGGTAGATTAAGCTATATTCTCTAAACACTGTAAACTCAATCATATAAGTTTTAGTTTATCGCTTTTATATCACCAGAAACTTTTTAACTCAGACATCCACAGACCTTTCAAGAGAGATATTACTTTTCTTCAACAGTGTTCAGAGAAAAATTATTGGGCATGATAAGCCTATAACCCTCTTTCTCTCCCGTCATTGCGCGCACGGCGGATTTTGTCATGCATGGCGATCCTGAGCTTTTAACTCTGATGTAACTAGTTTTCAAGTTTTGAGCGATTTAGTAGGTCTTGCAGGATACTATAAAGATTTTGGAAATGATGAGAGAAGGAGAGTCCTTAACGGGATACTATATATTTTCCCTCTCTCTCGATGGGAGAGGGTTTCTTCCTTTTTCTTCCCTCCTTTTTCTTCCCTCAGCAATCAGTCTGTATAATTTACCAGAGATATCTTTCCCATAAACACATCTACCATACTTCTAGTAACCACAAATATAATCACAATTGTATCTAATAATGGCTATTAGATTAAGAAATCTTTCTATCTTTTCTTTTTTGGATAGTTTCTTATATCCTTTATTTGTCTCATAGATGATCTCTCTTCGTACTTGCAAGAAATGCCCCATCTCTAGTTCCTCTCCTAAGAGAATATTCCCTTAGGGAAATAATAATTTAACTTTGATTTTTAATTGAGGCAACTTGTTCCATTGAGATACAGACAGGTTATGCAATTATGTTATTATATAGCATATGGAGGAGCTTATAGTAGTGCAAGGAAAGATTTATTAAACTTTAATTAAATCAAGATAGTAATACTTTATAGGCAATAGACGCATGGTATTTTGCTAGGGAGGAAATAAAATGGGAGATATTATTGAAAATATAGTTGACTCATTAAAAGATGTAAAAGGGCTTGAGGCAATCGTACTTGGTGGTTCTCGCGCAAGAGGTACTCAAAGTTCTGATTCTGATATTGACATCGGCTTATATTATGACAAGAAAACAATCGATTTGTCTTTATTAGAGAAAAGAGTGCAGAAATTGGATCAAGAGCATAGAGAAAACCTCCTTGCAAGGCCCGGAGAATGGGGAAAATGGGTAGATGGTGGCTGTTGGCTTATCATTGACAATTTGCCCGTTGACTTTATTTTGCGAGATGTAAATCGAGTACAAAAAGCAATTAAGGAATGTCGAGCAGGAATTGTTACTCCACATTATCAAACTGGGCATCCACATGCCTATTTAAACGTAATGTATATGGGTGAATTAGCGGTCAGTAAGTTACTATGGAATAGAGACGATAAAATATACAAGTTGAAAAGTATTGCAGAAGAATATCCACCAAAATTAAAGAAAGAGATCATTCATTTTTTTTCCTTTGAAGCTGGTTTTTCACTGATGTTGGCAGAAAAGAATGTCACTAGAGACGATGCTTATTATGTAGTGGCTCACCTTGTTCGTTCTGTATCTGCACTTAACCAAGTGATTTTTGCATTAAATGAACAATATTGCATTAATGAGAAAAAAGCGGTGAAGATGATTGATACGTTTCAAATTCATCCCGATCACTACAAAGACAACGTAAATGCTATCTTCTCTCTGGCCGGCACCGACTTGTCAGAAGCCTGTCACCAGCTAAAAAAGCTGACAGATGAAGTAAACAGCTTACTTTAAATATTTGTAACTACACAACCTATCCTTCAGATAACAAAATAGTCCCTGCTTTAGATGTCTTAAAAGTTTGGCTTAAACATTCCAGTATGTTCTTACCTTATTTCTTAGCTGTAGAAATAAAATACGGATACGGCAAAAGTAATTAGTTCCCTTCTCAGAACGAAAACAACCTGATATCTTCTCTCTAACTTTAACCATACGTAAGTCTCTTTCTGCCAGGTTATTATCAAAAGGAACTTGGAAGTCCTCCGTAAACCGGAGGGTTTCCTTTTAGTATTTGATAAGTCTATGCTCTTTCTGCTTCTCGTTATAATCCTGACTGTATAAGGTTATATCAGAGACCCTTATCTCAAAGTAAACCAAAGAAAGTTGCCTTAGTAGCAGTAGCCAATAAGTTACTGAGACAAGCTTTTGCTGTAGTTAAAAGTGGGATACCTTATGACCCTCACTACCTGGAGAAAGAAATTAATTTATTACCCCAAATTGCTTGACTTTTAACATAGAACATTCCTGAATGTATTTATCAGGAATCCAGGACTATAAAGGGGCAACGTCCCTTTACAACCTTCAAAGAATCTTTTGGCCTTATCTCCCCTCTCCGGAGAATTTTCACTCCTCCAGTGTTTTGGAGGTCAAACATCATTTATTACCTCAAGCCGGGAAACAAGAGCTATCCAGTGTTCTACTTCCAGGTTTTCCGCCCGCCACTCGGGATTAATATGAGCTTGAGCTAAAATTTCTTGAGCTTTTTCCTTTCCCACCATGGGGCGGAGAAGCTTTTCTATTTTCTTCCGCCGCTGGGAAAATAGAAAACGAGCCCAGCACATAACTTTCTCATAAGTGCCGGAGTCTACTCGA
>JAKPIQ010000181.1 GCA_029549715.1 Candidatus Atribacteria bacterium
CTCGGTATCGGATCCAGAAACAATCACCCGACGACTACTGGAAATATTAACTCAGTTTGAAAAAGTACTCGAAGAGGGTTGTGCTATAACGATTGAGGATATTGCCATCCGCGTTCGTATTTTACCTGTTGGATAGTTCATTCTTTACCTCTCACAGTTTTCCATCTCACACTGCAGACGGTCTGTTTTTTTGGGGTTAGAGACACTCAGGGATTACACACAGAGGTCTTTTTTCCTCCGTGTTGTTTTCAGCCTCTCTCTTTCGTCTTTTCCGAGAACTATAAGGGAGATCTTTTTCCCTTTATAGTTCCTCCGTCATTCCCGAAATTTTTTATCGGGAATCCATGTTTTTGCTTTTTCTTCTGTCTTTATGTTTTCGTCTTTTCCGGGGGGTTATAAGGGGGGCATCGCCCTCTTTATAGTTGATTCACTCTCACCCTCTCACCTCAAAAGTGAGGGAAAGAAGAAAATAAAGAGAGAGAATAAAATAAGTAGTATGGTGGCCCATTCCGTGATATCATTTTAGTGGAGGTATAAATATGGAAGCCAAAAATCAACTGGAAGAACTCGTTCGAAATTTGCCAGAAGATCTCAGAGCAGAAGTATATGATTTTGTATGTTTTCTTCTCCAGAGAGAGCTTCGGGAAGAGACCAAAGAGTGGAATCAGTTTTCCTTGCGTCAGGCATTACGAGGGCTGGAGGGGGAAGAGGAGCTTTACACCAAAGATGACATCAAGGTACGCTGGCAATGAAGCCTGGGAAAGTAGCATTACTTCGCTTTCCCCATGCAAACCTTGTAACAGGCAAACTTCGGCCGGTTCTACTTATTGCCCAAGTCCCTGGTCCTTATTCTGACTGGCTCGTAGCTATGGTATCGACAAATCTGGAACAAGCCCTTCCCAAATTTGATGAAGTAATAACCAGACAGGATTATGACTTTGCAGCCTCCGGCCTCAAAGAGACAAGCGTGATTCGAATTGGACGTCTGGCAGTAGTAGAGGCTGAACTCCTCTTGGGTGAAATTGGAGAAATATCCAATGAGAGATTGAATCGTATTCAGAAGCACATTGTTGACTGGATAATGGGGGCACAGGATCCCAGGAGCGAGGTATAATAGGCGAGAGTTAAAACTTATCCCTGTTACAATAAAAGGTGTCAATAGCAATCGCCACTTTATCGAATGATATACTAACTTCAGTAGCTTCTGACCATCACAAGCCAGTAAAAACACCCAGAGGGAGTTTCTCTTTCGTCATGCCTGAGATTTAGCGAGGCATCTACCCCCTCCGTCATTCCCGAGATTAGTAGTCGGGAATCCACCCCCCCCTGTCATTCCCGAAATCTTTTATCGGGAATCCATGTTTTTAAATAATTTAGACCCCGGCTTAAAGATTGCCGGGGTGACGGACTTGGGGTGATAGAACTATTCAGGAGTGACGACCTCCTCCTCCGTCATGCCTGAGCGCTTTTATCAGGCATCCACATCATTTGTCATTCCCGAAATCTTTTATCGGGAATCCATGTTTTTAAATAATTTAGACCCCGGCTTAAAGATTGCCGGGGTGACGAAGAGGTGGGCATCCATGTTTTTGCTTTTTCTTTTTGTCTTTTCTTGGGGGTCATAAGGGGGCATCGCCCCTTTATACTGAGGAAGATACTTTCTCTTCCTCAACGATGGGATGTTTTTGCCCAGCGTAATTATTTATAATTTTTCTTATTATACTGGTGGCGTATTTCCCACCAGTAGTTTTTGTTTTTGTAGGTTATAAGGGTCAAGACCTTCTGGAAA
>JAKPIQ010000211.1 GCA_029549715.1 Candidatus Atribacteria bacterium
AGAAGATATGTAGCTGAACTTTTAGCTTTCCCCCGGGTGCAGGAAAACAGTATGGATGCTGTATCCGACCGGGATTTTATTCTGGAATTTTTAGGAGACCTGTCTATTATGTTTCTTCACCTCAGTCGGTGGGGAGAAGAAATAGTTTTGTGGAGCTCTCCCGCCTTTCACTTTTTAGAAATCGATGATGCTTTCACCACTGGCTCGAGCATCATGCCTCAGAAAAAAAATCCCGATGTAGCGGAACTTCTGCGGGGAAAAACTGGAGAAGTAGTGAGCTCCTGGGTTAGTTTAGCTATCACTGTAAAAGGGCTCCCTCTCACCTATAATCGCGACCTACAGCAGGATAAACCTCCTCTTTTGCGGGCCACAAAAGAGGTTCTCTCCTCTCTTCGCCTCGCCGCTCGCCTCACTCACCATATCTTTCCCCACCGGGAAAGTATGAAAAAGGCCCTATCGGTGGGTTTTTTAACCGCTACTGATTGGTGTGAATATTTAGTGGGGCAAGGAGTCCCTTTTCGCCAGGCCCATGCCTGGGTGGGGGAAATGGTGAAGAAGCTATCCTGTGAGGGGAAGAGTCTCCGGGATTTAAAGAGAGAAGACTGGGGAGAATATCAACACCTGTTCCCTGACAACTGGGAAGAGATAATAGATGAGGAAAAGTCGGTGAGAAGAAAAATATCGGAGGGCAGCACCTCCCCTCAGGAGGTGGAAAAAGAGATAAAAATGGGAGAAGAGCTTTTAGCTCGCTCCCGGGAGCAGGTTTCCTCCTGGAGAAAAATAGAGCAACAAAGCTGGGAAAACTTGATGGGTGAAAATTGAGCCCTCTAATGGTAAAGATGCACTAAAAAAACATTTAACCAATATCAATTTCGTTGATTTGCAACCGGGGGAGGTTTCAGGTAGGACCAACGGGAGGCTCCCCTTTAAAAGTTACCTCTCTTCAGGGGAGAGTTAATTTTTAGGGCTCAAGAGCTCCGGTTATTGGGGATGCCGGAGAGCAGATGGCCCAGAAAATTCTGGCTGGTGAGAGGGTTATGCCGATTATTTTTCCAGCAAAATACTCAGAGCCGCTATATCAGAAGGAGTAACTCCTGCCACCCGAGCAGCTTGCCCTAAGGTAGCAGGCCTCACCTTTTGCAACTTCTCCCGGGCCTCTCGAGAAATTACCTGAACGGAAGAAAAATCAAAGTTGGGAGGAATGATTTTACTCTCCATCTTTTTAAATTCTTCTATCTCTCTTTTTTGCCGCTCAATGTATCCTCGATATTTGATTTCTATCTCCACCTCTTCAATTACTTGAGGTTCCAGAAAGGGCCTTTCCCGGTCGAAAGGAGCCAGGTCCCGGTAGGTAATCTCCGGGCGAGCAAGAAGGTCGCTGGCTTTTATCGCTTCTTTTACCGGATTTGTTCCCTTGTGCGTTAAGAAGCTCTGTAGCGCAGGGGTGGGAAAAATAGTGAGCCGGGAGAGGCGCTCAATTTCCCTCTGGATTTTGTCTCTTTTTTCCTCTATCCGTCGGTATTCTTTTTCGGTTATCATCCCTCGCTCATAGGCATGTGGCCCCAGACGGAGGTCGGCGTTACTGTGGCGGACCACCAGGCGAAACTCTACTTTTCCGGTGCGCAATCGATAGGGTTCATCTACTCCTTTAGTTACTAAGTCGTCAATCATAACCCCAATATAGCTTTCGTCTCTCCGGAGAATTAAAGGAGACCGACCTTTGACGTAACTGGCGGCATTGATTCCCGCTATTATTCCCTGTCCTGCTGCTTCTTCGTATCCTGAGGTTCCGTTGATCTGCCCGGCCAGGAATAGTCCGGGGATTTCTTGACACTCAAGAGACGCTCGAAGCTGAGTGGGTAAAATATAATCGTATTCAATTCCATATCCTGGTCGTATCAGGTGCGCTCGCTCCAGCCCTGCTATAGAGTGGACTATTTCCCACTGTATTTCCTCGGGTAGAGAGGTAAAAAGACCCTGGACATAAATTTCGTTATTTTCTTTTCCTTCTGGCTCCAGAAACAGAAGATGTTGATCTCTTTCGGGAAAGCGGTAAACCTTATCTTCTAAGGAAGGGCATTCTCGAACCGAGGAGGTACTAGATGCTGGATAAAGTAGAGGAGAGCGGTGGAAGTTGGCTTTTATGATATCACAAGTTTTTCGGGAAGTACGAGCGATAAAAACCGATGCTCCTTTATAAACTTGGGGAAATCCGGTAAAGGAAAAACACAGAGGCTCTTCATCGCTTTTTTGCTCCTCCAGAGAGGAAAAATCTATAGTTCTTCGGTCCAGACGAGGAGGACTGCAAGTGCTGAGCCGGCCTGACTGTAACCCCATCTCGCGCAAATTATGGCCCAGCTCTACTGAGGGGAACTCTCCTTCTCTTCCTGCTGGATAGCTCAACTCCCCGATCTTTACCACTCCGTTTAAAAATGTACCGGTGCACAGAACCACAGCCGGAGCAAAAAAAGTGGTCTGGTTTTTCACTTTCACTCCTTTTACTTTCCCCTCCTTATCTTGCAATATTTTGGTTGCCTCTCCCTGAAAAAGATAGAGGTGAGGCGTGCTTTCCAGGAATTTCCGCATGGTTGAGCTATACAGGTCTCTCTGAGTTTGGGCGCGTAGAGTCTGTACTGCTGGTCCTTTCCCGGTGTTAACTTTTCTTATGTGGATGGTAGAAAGGTCGGTAACTTTAGCCATTAAACCTCCCAGGGCATCTATCTCCCTTACCAGGTGTCCTTTCCCCGGTCCACCAATAGCGGGGTTACAGGGCATAAGGGCTAAATGGGGGATGGAGGTAGTTAAAAGAAGGGTTTTTGCTCCCATCCGGGCCGAAGCGTGAGCAGCTTCGCAACCAGCGTGGCCTCCTCCAATTACAATTACATCGTAGCGTCTTTCCATAGTTTCTCCGGTAAAGTTCCCTGTTTTAAAATTAATGCCGGAAGTGGCGAATTCCGGTAAAAATCATACTGATTCCCAGTTTATTGCAGGCTTGAATGGAGTCTTCATCCCTGATAGAGCCACCGGGCTGAATAATGGCGGAAACTCCATTTTTCCCTGCTTCTTCTACTACATCAGAAAAAGGAAAGAAAGCATCAGAAGCCAGCACTGCTCCTTTTTCTCGCCCCTGAGCTTTGAGAAGGGCTATGTATAGAGCATCGATTCTACTCATCTGTCCCGCTCCCACTCCCACCGTCTCGCGGTCTTTGGCTAACACAATAGCATTAGATTTGACATGCTTGGCTACTTTCCAGGCAAATAATAAATCTTCTTCCTCTTGAGGAGTGGGTTTTTTCTCTGTTACTACTTGCCATTTATCTTTATCTAAGTCAATTATATCTTTATCCTGGAGGAGAAAGCCTCCATCCACTTTTTTTAAGTCAAAGTAAGCAGGAGAAGCCAGGGGAGCTTGAATAAGGCGTAGGTTCTTTTTGGAGGAAAAAATCTTCCGGGCTCCTTCTTCATAAGAAGGAGCAATGACCACCTCTATAAACAGTTTCCTGAATACTTTGGCGCTTTCTTTGTCTACCGGACGATTAAAAGCCACAATTCCTCCATAGGCCGATACCGGGTCTCCAGAGAGAGCTTTTTGAGCTGCTACCGAAAGAGTAGGGTCAGTTGCTACTCCACAGGGGTTATTGTGTTTTACTATTACCACTGCTGGATCTTCATATTCTCTAACCAGGCTAAAAGCAGCCTGGACATCGTAGAGATTGTTGAAAGAGAGTTCTTTCTCTCCCCAGTGCTCTATATATCTCATAAAACCTTGAGGGTCTAAAGATAAGTCCTCATAGAACGCTCCCCGCTGGTGAGGATTTTCTCCGTAACGAAGAGGAGATTTTTTCCGGAGGAGCAGAGAAAATTGGGGATAAAAAGGCTCCTCTTCAGGGTAGGTTAGTCTGGTAAGATAGTTGGCGATATGGCTATCGTAAGCTGAAGTCTGAAAGAAAGCCTCTATAGCCCACTTCTGGGATTTGTCTTCGGGAAAAGCTCCTCCATTTTTGGTCATCTCTTCCATTAACTCCTGATATTGGGAGGGAGAAGAGACCACTACCACATATCGGAAATTTTTAGCCGAGGCTCGGAGAAGAGTAACTCCTCCGATATCGATTTCCTCTACCACTTTCTCTAAGGAGGCTTCTCCTGTTTCTACCATTTTTTCAAAAGGGTAGAGATTACATACCACTAAATCTAAAGGTTTAATCTGGTGTTTTTGTAAGTCTTCCTGGTCCTTGGGGCTGTCTCTCCGGGCTAATATTCCTCCCTCGACTACCGGATGCAAAGTTTTTACCCGTCCTCCCAGTATTTCTGGAAACCCGGTGACTTCAGAAACTTCTCGCACCTCTATTCCTGAATCACGGATAAATCTGGCTGTTCCGCCGGTCGAAATTATCTCTACCCCTTGCTGGTGTAAAAAAGTGGCTAACTCTTCTAAGCCAGTTTTATCAGAAACACTAATTAAAGCCGTCTTTATGGGAATCAATCTTTTCGCCTCCTGAATTTATTTTACTCTCTTGCTTTAACATAATTAAGCATTTACTGAACTTCAGGATTTATTATAGCAAAAGAGACGGCAATAGGGGGAAACTGATTTCCCTATGACCCCTTTTTCATCTGCTACCGCAATGACTCTCATCTGTCACCACAGGAATCCTTTACCGTCATTCCTGAACGTCTCTATCAGGAATCCAAATTAGAGAAGAGGAAACCCTCCCTTTCTTTTCCTCACCCTTCCGGGGAGAGGGTTAGGGTGAGGGTGTCTTTCGAAGTCCGTCATTCCTGAATGTTTCTATCAGGAATCCAAATCAGAGGAGGGAATTCCTCCAGAGAATAAAAACGAGATTGCCACGCCAAACGATAAAAACGAGGCTCGCAATGACCAAACTATAGGGGGGAAACCCCCTATAACCCCCAAAAAGACGAAAACATAAAAGACAGTCTACGACGTAAACAAAAAATGAAAGACAGAAGAATAAAAAAACTGGTGGGAAAATATCCACCAGTATAAGGGGGAAAGAATTCCCCCTTATCGTCTCCTTTCTTTTCCCCTCTCCCTTGACGGGAGAGGGTGAGGGTGAGGGTGAAGTTCCGCAAAAAAACCTTTGGATTCCCGATTGAAGATTTCGGGAATGACGCGGAGGGAGGTGGATTCCCCGCTAAATTTTGGGAATGACGAAGCAAGGGAATTCCTCCAGAGAATAAAAACGAAATTGCATACTGGAGAAAGGACACTCCAGCATCGTGGTGATCCCGCTTTTCAAGAGTGGGAGATTGCCACGTAAGCGAAACCACGAACTCGCAATGACCGCTCTTATCCGTCATTCCTAAATGTCTCTACCAGGGGTCCATGCTTTTAAAAGTATTTAGATTCCCAATTACTGATTTCGGGAATGACAGGATCACAGAGGGGCGGGAGAGAGAAAAAGGAGGGGAATTCTGGTTTTTCAAAATTTCCTCGTTGTTTTTGCAGCTTATCAAGGTTAAAATAGAGGCAGCAACCAGTCTAATACACTAGCAGTGGAGAAGGAGGGAGGAAAATGAGTATCGCTCCTGAAATTCAGGACCAGCTATTAGCTCATCAGAGGAATGAAATTACCGAATACCATATTTATTCCAACCTGGCCAAAAGCCTCAAGTCTTCAGAAAATCAGCAAATTCTGGAAGAAATTGCCCAGCAAGAACTTCGCCATTACCATATTTTTAAAAAGTACACCCAAAAAGATGTAAAACCAGACCGGTTTAAAATCTGGAAATATTACTGGATAAGCCGTATTTTTGGGCTTACTTTTGGGCTAAAGCTTATGGAAATGGGGGAAGAAAAGGCCCAAAAAAACTATGAATATTTACTGGATGCCGTTCCTGAAATCAGAAATATCATCGAAGAAGAAAATCAACACGAAAATGCCCTTTTAGAGCTCATAGACGAAGAACTGCTCAACTATATTGGCTCGATAGTGTTGGGGCTTAACGATGCATTGGTCGAGCTCACCGGTGCCTTAGCAGGCTTTACCCTGGCTCTCCAGGATACCAAACTAATTGCTCTAACTGGTTCGGTCACCGGGATTGCAGCAGCTCTATCTATGGGAGCCTCAGAATATTTATCTACCAAAGCAGAAGGAACGGATAAAAACCCTCTTCAGGCCTCTCTATATACCGGAATTACTTATATTGTAACAGTAGTTTTCTTGATCTTGCCCTACCTTTTGTTCAATAACTATTACCTCTGCCTTGGCTGCACTCTGGCTATTGCTATTGCTATCATTGCTCTTTTCAACTACTATATTTCCGTAGCCCAAGGAGTTCCTTTCGGAAAGCGTTTCTGGGAAATGACAGCGGTGAGTTTTGGAGTAGCGGGTTTTAGCTTCTTCATTGGTTTCCTGATGCGCGCTGTGTTAGGGGTAGAAGTCTGAGGAACCACAGCTTTCTCGCTACCGCGACAGAGTAAAGCATAGCCAGGATTAAAAATTCTCTTACTTGAGGGTTGAGGCTCTCAAGTAAGAGAGGAGCGCTTCCCCTCATAAGGGAGCAACTTCAGCTCCCCCTGGACCAGTTCTATAAGTATGCCGTCGGGGTCTTTGAAAAAGGCAATCCTCACCCCTCCTGTGGCATCGAAAGGCTCAAGAGTGAACCTGATGCCAGCTTCTTTCAACTTCTTTACCACCTCGTCCACGTTATCCACTCTAAAACCAATATGCTTAATCCCTACATCTGAATCTTTTACCTCCGGGAGAGGTTGCCCTCCCTGCTTGAAGTGAAACAACTCTATGATAGCTCCTCCGGCATCTAGATACACTATCTTAAAATTACCCCCATTTTGCTCTAACATACCCATCACTTCTAACCCCAGAATACGTTGATAAAAATCTACCGAGCGCCCTAGATCAGAAACAGTAATGGTAACATGGTCAAAAGCTTTTATCATTTACTACCTCTCCTTTCTGCAGGGAATTTTTTCAATCTCCCACTTCCTCATATTTTTCTCGACCCACATAGTTTAAGGTCTATCCCCCCACCTATTTTAAATATCACCAATCAGTAATATTTTTTTCTTCCGAGCTTGCTTTCTCATACTTATTAGCTACAATCCGGACAAAGATTTCAGCAACCAGCAACCAATCGATTATGGATTATGTTTTGTAATAAGCCACTCCATCAAAACATTTCTAATCAAAGATTTAGCTTCAGAAAAAGACATTGGTTGAGAAGGTGGTTTACCTTTATCAACAGCATGGCGCGCGTAGTCACCTAAGGCCGCTCTGCTTTGAGCCGTATGTCTAAAACGGTTCAGAGCGGATTTAGTAGCCCATCCCTTATTGGCTATTTGATCACCCCCTCCTACATCTTCTTTTACAATTTCATATACTTTGTATAGACTTATCCAAGAGTCCTCCCGATAGAAATGAAGAGCATCTGCGACTACTTTTTGTTTTTGTGCAAGACGAAGCCAGGATTCTAGGTGGCTAGGTTGATCAATGGGATACTCAAACTCAGTACCATCAGATTTTACCACAGTAACCTTTGCGTTTGTCTTCGACCGAATTCTTAACGTTTCTTCTAGATAAAAATAGTGGTGGCGCTTCCCATCGTCTTCAACAAGGATAACACCATCTTCTGCAATACCTTGAAAGCTATCTCGATAAAGCTTTGCAGCCCCATTTATCAATTTAATGAATGCTCTACCTCGCTCGCATACCTCACCTGGTGAATTGAGTGAGTCAAATTCGGATGATCGCAAATAATAAAAGCCATCATCTTCGGTCACACTTAGTTCCGGCAACCGTAGCAAAGAGGGAAGGTCTTCTAAATCAAATTTTTCCCCTTTAAGTCTCAGCAACCACTCTGGCATTTACTTTATCCTCGGGTGAGCCTTCGCACAAAGCTTCCAGTATCCACCGCGCACTGCAACCAACTAAAGCAATGACCCGAAGAGCAAGATTGTAAAGCAACTCAGGGCAACCACGCCATAAAATATTCTGTTAATTATTTTATCACCTCTAACATTCCCTCAATGTTATCAAACCAATACCGCCTATACTCACGAGAAGCCTTTGAGGTATCATCTGGTCTTAACAATAGTTTTATTCTGACTTTGAATCCATTGTAGTTAAAAACTTTTTCTTTTCCGTTTTCCTCGAACAATGCTCTATATCCGTCAATTTTCCTATAAGCACTGGTATGCTCTGTCCCTTTTGGATCAACATAAACAATAAAGTAGTTATCTCCTTTTTTAAGCCAGAATATAAAATCAGGATAAAATCTACTGATTTTATTTACATTAGGATTGTAGTAAGGAATATAAATTTCATCTAAACTTTCATCCAGTTTACTAAAAAACCACCAATCGAAATCTTTAAACTTA
>JAKPIQ010000212.1 GCA_029549715.1 Candidatus Atribacteria bacterium
CATGAAGCAGTAAAAAATCACCTTCCTGAGGGTTATGTTAGCGTGGGAACACGTTTAAGTATTTCTCATGTTGCTGCTACTCCCAAAGGCATGCAGGTTACTGCACGAGCAACTCTTGTAGAGATCCACCGGAATCGCTTAATCTTTGAGGCAGAGGCTTTTGACGAGGTGGAAAAAGTGGGAGAAGGGAGATTAGAAAGATTTGTAGTAAATCGAGATTCTTTCTTAAAAAAGTTAGAGTCTAAGCTGAATTTTATTAAAGGTTTGGCGACAGAATAATCGGGGTGGATCTTATGCGACAGTTTGCTGTGTTTGGTCTGGGCATCTTTGGAAGTAGTATTGCTATTGCCCTTCACGAACAGGGTTTCACTGTTTTGGGGGTAGATATCGAAGGGGAGCCAGTTAAAGAATTAGCGGGTAAAATCACCGAAGTAGTTCAGGCTGATACTACTGACGAAAAAGTTCTGGAAGCCCTGGGAGTGAAAAATTTTGATGTAGCCATAGTGAGTATTGGTAATGACATTCAATCTAGTGTACTCACTACTTTGGCAGTTAAAGAACTGGGAATACCTTTGGTTATATCCCGAGCCATTAACGAAATGCATGGGAAAATTCTTCATAAAATTGGTGCTGACCGAGTTATATTTCCTGAACAGGATACTGCCATACGGGTGGCGAAAACCCTGGCTTTTCCCTATGCTATTAGGAGTGAAGAGTTATTTCCAGGACATAATATTATCGAGTCTCAAGTACCTCCTTCTCTTTATGGGCTTACGTTAGCTAGGGCTCAATTGAGAACTCGTTATGGAATTACTGTGATAGCTATAAAGCGGGAGGAAAGCTATATCGTATCACCAAACGCTACAGAAACTTTATCGAAGGGAGATATAATTTATATCCTGGGTAGTGAGCAGCAGCTTAAGAGGTTTTTTAAAGAGATGGCGGAAATTAGAAATGGAAAGGTAAAGGTGGAAGAATGAGAGCTCAACCAGAATGTTTTTGCTGTAGCATAAGACAAGCTCAAGAAGCTACTGAGATAGCGGGAAGAGATAAAGACACTATCTGGAAAGTTTCTCAGGAAGTTTGTGCGGTTTATGCTCGGGCTGACCAAAATTGGACTCCTGCTTATATGACTACTTTGGCTCACGATGTGACTAAAAAAATTGTGGGAATAGAAGATATATTTTATCAGCTGAAGAGAGACCACAACAGAGCAGCGCTACAATTTTATCCTCAGCTAAAAGAGTGGGTTAAAAAAGGAGATAATAGTTTAGAACGAGCAGTGAAGGTAGCTATAGCTGGAAATATCATAGACCTGGGGGTTTATCGGGAAGTAAGAGTAGAAGAGGTTTTGGAAGAGGTTAATCATGCTCAGTGGGGAAGATATGAATTTGCCTCCTGGGTAGAAGATTTAAAAAATGCTCATACTCTAATTTATGTGGGAGATAACGCTGGAGAAGTAGTTTTTGATCGGATTCTTCTGGAGGAGATATCTCCAGGAAGAAAGGTCTTTTTTGTGGTGAAAGGCGGCCCCATATCTAATGATGCTCTTTTAGAGGATGCTCAAGAGGCAGGCATCGATGAGGTAGCAGAAATTTTAGCTACCGGTCAGGCAGAAGTGGGAGTAGTTTTAGAAAGAGCACCCTCTTCTCTTCAGAAATTGTGGAAAGAAGTAGATATGATTATTGCTAAAGGACAGGGTAATTTTGAGACTTTGAGTGAAGAGGAGGGAAATATTTATTTCTTGCTTAAAGCCAAATGTATTCCTGTAGCTCGGGAGTTACAGGTAAAGCAAGGAGATTTAGTTTTACAAAAAAGAAAAGAAAAAATTTCTTTTCCTGAAGTTAAAGTGTATTCTAGTGGGGGGTTGGTAGTAAGAAAGAATAATGGCGAGTGGCAAATACTTTTAGTGAAAAAAAATGATTCGGGGTTGTGGACTCTCCCCAAAGGTCATAAGGAAAAAGGAGAAAGAGAAGAAGAAACCGCCTGTCGAGAGGTAGAGGAAGAAACCGGCTATAAAGTCAAGTTAGGACCTCGAGTGGGGGAAATTAGCTTCAGCTATGTTAGAGATCATCAGGTTTTTCGAGAAATAGCTTCTTTTTTCCTCATGGAAGTGGCGGGGAAAGGGAAAAAAGAGGAAGAAGGAGAAATTGAAAGAGTGAAATGGTTCTCTCTGGATGAGGCTCTACAAGTCTTGAGCTATGATAATGAAAAAGGTTTAATTGGTAAAGCTCTGGAGCTTTTGGAGAGGAAATAAATAAATCCGCCTTTTCTTCCTCTTTGAGTTCTCTTTCTAAAAATGATTAAGGTCATTATTATAAAAAATTTGCAGAGTTTTTGGTCTGTAGACTGTTCAGCTCTTGCAAAATGCGTTAAAATGGGGTATAAGGAGGGATAAAGATATCCTCCAGAGATAGAAAGAGATTTTCTTTTGAAAAACGGCATTTCTTAAACACTAAGGAGGCTAAAATATGGAGCTTTTGAAGATATCTTCTAAAACTAGGCCGGTGTCTTTAGCTGGAGCGTTAACTGGAGTAATTAGAGAGCAGGGTAGGGCTGAAATGCAGGCAGTGGGGGCAGGAGCAGTGAACCAGGCAGTAAAGGCCATTGCCATTGCCCGGGGCTATTTAGCTCCCAGTGGTATCGATTTGGTTTGTATTCCTGCTTTTGTGGATGTGAAAATTGATGATACGGAAAAAACCGCTATCAGGTTTATAGTCCTCCCCGCTTGAGGGGAAAATAATAAATTAAAATAATAAGGAGGTAAGGAAAGTATGAATAAGCAGGAATTTGTCAATGCCCTTTCTGAGGAGTTGAAAAAGGAAGGGGTGGATGTTACCAAGAAAGATACGGCAAAGATTGTGGATGCGTTTTTAGGAGTGATTCAGGAAGAAATTAAAAGGGGCGGTAAAGTGCAGTTAGTGGGGTTTGGGACCTTTGGAGTGAAAAAGAGAGCGGCAAGGAGAGGAAGGAATCCGCAGACAGGTAAGGAAATTCGTATTCCTGAAGCTACGGTTCCCTTTTTCCGTCCGGGAAAAGGCCTCAAAGAGCTGGTTAAGGAATAGTATTAAACTTAAGGAGGGACAAACTGTCCCTCCTTTTTTGTTTTTTAGGGAGAAAAATGTTTTTTGGTGATTATCACATCCACACTCCTCGCTGTGGAGATGCACAGGGTAGTTATGATGAATATATTGAAGAGGCTTTGAGGAAAGGGCTTAGTGAGATTGGTTTTTCTGGCCATTGCCCTCAATACTTTCTTCCTTTAAAGGAAAGGGGAAGAGAATCAGCCATTCCGGAAGAGGAATTAGCTCTCTACATCAGGGAGGTAGAATTTTTACAGGAAAAATATCGGTCTTCTATTACTATCCGCTTGGGATTAGAAGTAGATTTTGTTTTGGGAAAAGAAGAAGAGTTGCAATCCATAGTTGATTTTTATTCCTGGGATTATCTTTTGCTTTCCGTTCATTATATTGGAACGTGGCCTTTTGATAATCCTCAATATCTTTCTGGTTACGGGGAGAGAGATATAAACGAAATTTATGAAACTTATTACCAAACCCTCATTGCCGGTATGAAAACTGGCTTTTTTAGCGCCGTTGCTCATTTTGATTTACCTAAAAAGTTTGGTTTTCGACCTGCTGGTGAAGTTAAAGGAGAGATAGAGGCTCTGCAAGTTTGCCGGGAGCAAAATTTGGTGATAGAACTTAACACTGCTGGTCGACGCAAACCAGTAAGGGAATTTTATCCTGCAGCCTCTATTCTTGCACAAGCGCAAAAGCTGGGCCTGAAAGTGTGTCTTGGTTCTGATGCTCACCGACCGGAAGAAGTAGGGGAAGATTTTAAAGAAGCTCTTGCGCTTTTGCGCCGTTTAGGGTTTGATCATATAGCAGGCTGGGAAAAGGGGACTGCAGTTTTACATCCTATCTCCTGAGGAGCAAAAACGTTGAGACTGATCACCACTATGGTGTCTCTGGTTTTAGTTTTCCCCTTTTTATATTTAGCTCTTTTGAAAAACTATCCCTCCTCTTTCTGGACTAAAAACTTTATCTGGATCTATCTTTTTCTGCTCCTGGTTATTTTTCTTTCTAATCTTCAAAATAGGAATTGATTGTGTTAAAATAGGAATGGCGAGGAGAAAAGGAGAAAAAGCCTTCCGAGAATATGTATTGCTCGGAAGGCTTTTTTGTTGGCAGGAGGTGCATATGGAAGATTCATTAAATATCTGGCGTAAGTTCCCGGTAATTGGAGCTCTGCGGACTTCTTTCTGGAAAGATATTAATGGCGAGGAGCTTTCTTTATGTCCAGTCTTTTTCTTTCTGGAGGGGAATGTATTTACTTTGCGAGAGGTGTTGAAAATTTTACCTTCTGATTTACATCTCTTTCTGCATTTAGACCTTTTTGGGGGGATAGCTTCTGATGAGAGTGGTTTGCTCTTTATGCGAGAAACTTTTCCTCAGATCCGAGGCATTATCTCTACCCGGGCTCGCACCTTAAATTTAGCTAAGAAAGCAGGGTTTCTTACTATTTTTCGCTTGTTTCTCATCGATAGTGAATCCCTGCGCACTGGCCTTCGGATAGCGCAGGAAATTTCTCCCGATGCTCTGGAAATATTGCCCGGGATTATTTTCCCTCGGGTGAGGGATTTTATTCCTGTAAAAGATCTACCTCCTCTTATTTGTGGAGGATTTATCCGGAAGAAAGAAGAGGTGGAAGAAATAATATCCCAGGGGGCAGTTGCGGTTTCTACCAGCTGTCGGGAGTTGTGGAAAATGAACAGGAGGTAAAAAATGGGGGATTTTTTTCTCACTGTAGATTTGGGAACTACCAGCGTGAAGTTGATATGGTGGAGCAAAAAGGGGGAGAAAGTTGGCGAAGATTCCTTTCCGGTAGAACTTCGTTTTCCTTTTGAGGGGGGGGTGGAATTTGATCCGGAGGTAATGGTAAAAGAACTGGTAAAAAGGATAGATCAATCTCCTTTTCCTCTTCAAGGTATGGGTATAACTAATCAGAGAGAGACTACCTTAGTGTGGGATGAAGAGGGGAAACTGGTTTATCCCGCTATAGTTTGGCAAGATCGCCGCACTGCCACATGGTGTGAAGCTCATCGGGAGAAAGAGGAATGGCTTTTTCAAAAAACTGGTCTTTTTCTCGACCCTTACTTTTCTCTCAGTAAATTGGTGTGGATTTTAGAAAAGGTAAAAACTTCCCGCCCTCTTCATTTTGGCACTTTAGATACCTACATTTTGTGGGTTTTATCC
>JAKPIQ010000213.1 GCA_029549715.1 Candidatus Atribacteria bacterium
GAAAAGGGCAGCTTCATTGACTAAATTAGCTAAGTCTGCTCCCACAAAGCCAGGAGTCCGACGAGCCAACACCTCCAGGTCTACATCTTTATCTATAGGTTTCCCCTTTGCATGAACTCGCAAGATAGCTTCTCTCCCCACCACATCAGGGGGAGGGACAGCAACACGACGATCAAATCTCCCCGGCCGTAAAAGAGCAGGATCTAGAATATCAGGGCGGTTAGTAGCAGCAATTATAATAACTCCCTCATTAGGGTCAAAACCATCCATCTCCACGAGGAGTTGGTTTAAGGTCTGTTCTCGCTCATCGTGTCCGCCACCTAAGCCTGCTCCTCTATGTCTTCCCACCGCATCCAACTCATCTACAAAAATTATACAAGGAGTATTTTTTTTGGCAGTGGCAAACAGGTCTCTTACTCGAGCTGCTCCCACTCCAACAAACATTTCTACAAAATCTGACCCACTGATGCTGAAAAAGGGGACTCCTGCCTCACCAGCGACGGCTTTAGCTAACAAAGTTTTACCAGTGCCAGGAGGTCCATAAAGCAAAACTCCCCGAGGAATACGAGCTCCAATTTTCTGGAAACGCCGAGGATTGCGTAAAAAATCCACTACCTCCCTCAGCTCTTCTTTCACTTCCTCAATCCCGGCTACATCGTCGAAAGTAATCTTTACTTTTTCTGGCTCAACCATTTTGGCTCTACTTTTAGCAAACGATGTAACCCGATTTCCTCCTCCTTGCACTCGCTGGAGCAAGAAAATCCACACTATGATGAGAAAAACAGTAGGAAGAAGAGCACCTAATATCCTCACCCACCAAGAGGGCTCTGCTGGTGGCCGAGCTTCAATATCCACATTTTTACTGCGCAAAGTAGCAATTAAGTTTGGGTCATCAGGAACATAGGTGGTAAATTTAGTACCATCCTTCATTTCTCCGCTCAAATCACGATTTATAATTACTACCTTTTTCACCAAACCTCTCTGCACCGCATCTAAAAACTGAGTATAAGTAAAAACTTGAGGAGGAATCTCTCTCTCCATAAAAGAAGTAGCCATCGAAATCATGATAATCAGAAACAAGAGATAAAATCCCAGGTTTCTATATAATCTTCCACTAGGGTAATTGCCCATCGTCACTCTCCCACTAAATCATACTTCTAGCCGTTTTTGATAATATTCTGGTTTTAAAACAAATATAAAAGGATAATTACGGTACCTTTCTGCAAAATCAAGACCATAACCCACCACAAAATAATTAGGTATATCAAAACCACAGTAATCTATCGCTAAGTCTTTCACCACACGCCTATCCTTTTTATTCAACAAAGCACACACTTTTAGACTGGCCGGGCTACGAGTAGATAGTACCTCCTTAAGATGCTTCAGGGTTAGACCAGTATCCACAATATCTTCCACTATTAAAGTATGACGATTAGTAATAGGTTTATCCAGATCTTTAAGTATCCTCACCACTCCAGTGGTTTCGCAATCATCCTCGTAACTTGAAATCGACATAAAGTCAACACTCAAGGGAAGCTTAATATTCCGCACTAAATCAGCCATAAAAATAAAAGCGCCGCGTAAAATCCCTACCACTCTTAATTCCTCACCATGGTAGTCTTTGTTGATTTTCTCTCCCAGCTCTTTCACTTTAGCCTGTATTTCCTCTTCCGAAATCAAAATCTGTTCAATAAAAGGTTCCACTCTGCCACCTCTCACAACCAGCTAATAGACACCACTAAAATCTGCTTGCTATTTTCTCTAACTCTTATTCTTTCGTCAAGGGCTAAACCAGGAATCCAGAGTATCTTTTCCCTATCACAGACGAAGGGGATTAACTTCCTCCATTCTCTCACTATCCCTTGTCGGGAAAAAAGCTCTTTAACCTTTATCTCTTTGCCTCCTTGCCAGATTCGATCTCCATTTTGAAAATTCCGTATCTGGAAAGGAGGACAACATTTCTCAAAATCCCAATCTACAAACTGGAGCGTTTTTTTCCTCCTCTCCTCTCCTTTCCAATTTCCTCTAATAGCTATTCCCAAATCGGGAAAAAAGTTCTCACCAGGAAGTTGAAGAGGAAAAGACCATATAGGAACATCGGCCAAAAAAAACGAACCAGGAGAAGCCCAGAGATATCCATCCCTTATAAAAACCTTAAATTTTCCTGGCAGCGGTATTTCTCCTTTTCCCTTCTCCAGTAAATGAGCAACTTCTTCAATTTGTCCCCGACTTATATCCCATAGATTGCCTCGAGCTTCTTTAATAAAAAAACGAACTAGCTTAAGTAATTCTGAAGGAGAAACGTCTTTAAAATAAGAAAGAGGCACTCTGCTCAGTACTCCTTTTTTCTCTATGGGAACGGTTACTTCGGGCTCTGAAGCTTCTTCTTTTTGAACATTAAGAGATAAACGAAACAGAGCCGAAATAAGCTGAGGATTAAACTCCTTCTCTAAAACAGGAATTAAATTTCGCAACCGATTCCTCAAAAAAGAAACATCCTGATTAGAACTGTCTTCAACAAAAGGAATACCTTCCTCTTCAAGAAATTCTAATATTTCCTCTCTCCTCACCGCCAGTAAAGGACGAATAAAAATATCTTCTTTAAATTTCATGCCTTGCAAGCCCCGGAGGCCCGTACCTCGAAAGACGTTAAGAAGAACAGTTTCTCCCTGGTCATCCATAGTATGTCCTAAAGCAATTTTATTTGCCCCCCAAACCTGAGCTACTTCTCTCATCACCTGATAACGAACTACCCGAGCAGCTTCCTCTAAAGAGAGGCGCTGAGCGGCCTTCTCACTCATTACATCTTGCCTCTCCACAAAAATAGGCACTCCCTTGTCCTTGGCCCAGGAGATGCAAAAATTCTCATCCCGCCTTGCTTCTTCCCCTCGCAGACCGTGATTGAGATGAAATAAAGCCATCTCAAAGCCAATAATCTCCCGGAGAGAAAGAAGAATTTGGGAGAGAGCAGTAGAATCAGGACCTCCAGAGAAAGCCACTAACACTTTGTCTCCAGGAGAAATAAGGGAATACTTAACAATAGATTTTCTAACCTTGCTTACTAAAGAATGCACTCGTCACTAAGCTCAAAACCTGATTACTGGTGGCGGTGCGGGGATTCGAACCCTGGCACTCCGGGTATGAGCCGGATGCTCTGACCATCTGAGCTACACCGCCATCCAATAGAATATTATAACTGTTTTACCACAAAAGACAAGAATGCCAATGGAATCATTTAAAACTTATACTTTACTCACAAACAACCGCCTCTCTCTCTGGAAGTAGATTTATAGTCGTCGGACTCAGAAGTTTTTTAGAGAGAGTGAGGAAGCTGCGAAAAAGCTCTGTGAAGCCTTTGGTGGCCCAACGGGGAATTGAACCCCGGCTTGCGGATTGAGAGCCCGCTGAACTAACCACTATTCGATTGGGCCACACATTTATTATATTTCCTAAGAAAGGTGCTGTCAACGTCTACGAAGGCT
>JAKPIQ010000010.1 GCA_029549715.1 Candidatus Atribacteria bacterium
TCTCATAATCGATAGAGCTGAGCTAAATAAGGAAGACACGGTAGTAGAAGTAGGAGTGGGGAGGGGGATTCTTACTGAAGCTCTGGTACAAAAAGCTGGTAGAGTAATAGGTTGGGAAATAGATGAGCGGCTCTACAGGCTAGTTCAGGAAAAATTGAAAGAATATTCTAATCTGACTCTCTACCAGGAGGATTTTTTATCTGCTGATTTGTCATCTACACTTTCTCTCTTTTCTTCTCTCAAGGTAGTTTCCAATATTCCCTATTCTATTTCCTCTCCTTTTTTCTCTAAAATCTTAGAAAGTGGTATACAATGGGATCTCATGATTTTAATGGTTCAACGGGAGTTTGGAGAAAAAATACTGCAGGGAAAAGGAAGCCCTCTTTCGGTGGGGGTTAACCTTCTATATAGAGTAGAAAAAGTGAGAGAAGTTTCTCCCGGTTCTTTTTCTCCTCCTCCCTCAGTTCGCTCTTTCATTCTCAAGCTTGCTCCTTCTCCTTCTCGGGTGGACTCCGGAACTTATGAGAAAGTTATGTGCTGGGCTCGTTTTCTATTTTCCCAGCGGCGGAAGAAAATAGAAAAGCTTCTCCGCTCTGTAGTGGGAAAGGAAAAAGCTCAAGAAATTTTAGCTCAAGCTCATATTAATCCTGAGTGGCGGGCGGAAAACCTGGAAGTAGAACACTGGATAGCTCTTGTTTCTCGGCTTGAGAGATAGAAAAGGGTTGTTCGAGCTAAAAAAATAAAATACCGTCACTTTCGAAATTTAGCCGAGAATCTAGATACTACCCGAGGTATGCTTTTTCCCTCAGGTAGTATCTGTTTTTCATGTTTTTATCTTACGCCGTTAGGCACTGAGGAAGATGTTTTTCCTTCCTCAGTAGCCTTTGTTTCCTATTATGTTTTTTCAGCTTTTCCTTGTTTCCGGGGGGTTATGAGGGGGTCTTTTTCCCCCCTCATAGTTGTTTGCAAGGGGGAAAACTTTTTTCTTCTCCAGCGCTGAGGAAACATCACCTCGGCGTGGTTGTTGATGCTGGTGTCCTTGAGCTAATATGGTTAGAAGAGAGGTAAATTTTTCAATCCAGAAGACCCCATGCTCTAGATAAAAAAGCTACTATTTCTTCTATAGTTGGAGGGTTTATATTTTCGTGAGCTTCAGGATGGTCAACAGAGTGTAAATGCCATCCTCTCCCCTTATCATAATCAACACCCCAAACTCTCTTTCCTTGCTCAATCAGGGCAAAAGCTACTGTTCCAGTGAGTTCATTAAAATAGACCTGTAAAAACCTCTCCTTCTGGAGAAAGACTCTACCTTTGAGGATAAAAACTTCGGTATGGAAGTCAACTTTTTCCACAAATTCAAGATTTGATAGTTCATGTAAAAGGAGAGAGAGAAATTGGCTTATGTCCATTCTTCTTTTAATGATTCATAGTGAGCCTTTAAACTTTCAGCCTCTTCCCATTCCCAGAAGTCCTGTTCTACTTCAAAGGAATAAGAATCCTGGGGTAGGGTTCCTTTTTCCAATCTGATTTTAAATTCATTAAAGTCCATCTTCCATTTATTCTCAAATTCTTTTATCTTCATATCGAGGTCTTTCAACTTCAAATCAATATACTCTTTAAATACCTTCTCCAGGGCATGGTCGATGTCACTAACTTTGGTTGTTTTTATTAACAATTCTCCAAGTTTTGGAGATATAAGAGATATGGTTAGCACCCCCTTTCAGCAAGAGAATGTCTCTTGCTTCAACTTTACCACGTCTGAGTCAAAAACTTTTCTTTTTACTCTCTTGTCCCTTTGCTTCCCATCTATCTATGTTCTTTTTATATTATAGCATGCTCATCTACGATAGATTATGGTGCTCTGCAAAACCTGTCATTTAACTATCATTGTGAAGGAAGCTGGAGATTAACCGCTCCTCGTATTTTCTTCTCCCACCCCCGGAGAGAGTGCCCGGGTTCCCTGCCAAACAATCGTTTGGCAGGGTGGGTAAGGGAGGGGGAAAGAAAGGGGTTCTTTTTTTTCTATTTTCCAAAAATTTTTCCCTCCCCCCTATTAACGAATTCAGAAAGAGATGCTATATTGTATTTGCCATTGGTTCTGAGGAGCTAAGCTGGAGGATGGAAAAAAGAGCTTCTTTTTGAAAGATGAGAAGCTCCAAGCCTTTGCGCGGAAGTCCATCCTGGAGTTTCTCGCCTGCGAGGGCGAGAAAGAAAAGGCTAAAGCTTGTCGGAACCGGTGGCTTTTTTATTTCCTCTTAAACTCT
>JAKPIQ010000029.1 GCA_029549715.1 Candidatus Atribacteria bacterium
GATAGGAAAATAGTAGTAGGTCCTGCAGACTGGAACAACATAAATAGACTGAAGGATTTAAAGCTACCTCAAGGAGATGAAAATATAGTAGTAACTTTTCACTATTACAATCCTTTTAATTTTACTCATCAAGGTGCAGAATGGGTTAGTCCATCGCCACCGGTAGGGGTAAAATGGAGTGGAAGTGAAGAAGAAAAAAAAGCAGTAGAGAGAGAACTTGATATAGCAGCAGAGTGGTCCAGGAATAATGGAGATGTACCTTTATGGATGGGAGAATTCGGAGCTTACAGTAAAGCAGACCTGGATTCCCGAGCGAGATGGACGGAGTTTGTAGCCCGATCAGCAGAGAAAAGAGATATTGCCTGGGCCTACTGGGAGTTTTGTTCCAGCTTTGGAATTTATGACTCTCTTAAAAATGAATGGGTATTCTCCCTTGTAAAGGCCCTTATTCCTGAAACTAAAACATAGGAGGCAAAAAATGGAGAAGAAAAATACTTTCCCCCGATGGAGGGGCTTTAATCTTCCTAACATGTTTTCTTATTACGGTGCAAGAGATTTTGAAGAAGAGGATTTTAAATGGATTTCGGAATGGGGATTTAATTTTGTAAGAATTCCCTTAAGCTACAGACTCTGGACAGAGGAAAACGATATATATAAGATTAAAGAAGATGCCCTTAAAAAAATTGACCTGGTTGGGGAGTGGGGAGAGAAATACGGAATTCATACCTGTATAAACTTTCATAGAGCTCCTGGCTATTGTGTGAACAATGAACTTCCTGAAAAATTTAATCTCTGGAAGGACGAAGAAACGGTGAATGCTTTTTGCTATCACTGGGGAATATTTGCAGAAAGATATAAAGGTATATCTTCTGAGATTTTAAGTTTTAACCTGGTAAATGAGCCTCCTCATCCCTCTGAGGAAATTATGACCAGAGAAGACCATGAAAGAGTAATCAGGAAGACGGTAGATCATATAGAAAGAATTGATCCCCAGAGACTTCTGATAATAGATGGAATATCTTTTGGAAATGAACCTCTTTTTGAGCTTTCAGATTTAGCTGTAGGGCAGAGCTGTAGAGGATATCTTCCTATGGGGCTTACCCACTATAAGGCCAGCTGGGTGGGAGGCGAGAACTGGCCCGAACCTGTGTGGCCGGGAGCCTGGCATTATGGAGAAAGCTGGGATAGGAAAAAATTAGAAGAACATTATGCCCGATGGGCAGCCCTTAAAGATCGAGGGGTGGGCGTGCATTGCGGAGAAGTTGGAGCTTTTAAATTTACCCCTCATAATGTGGTTTTAGCCTGGATGAAAGACCTTCTTGAAATCCTCTCAGAAAGAGATATAGGTTTTGCTTTGTGGAATTTTAAAGGGCCCTTTGGGATATTAGATTCAGAAAGAGAAGACGTAGAATATGAAGATTGGCAGGGGCAAAAGCTGGATAGGAAGATGTTGAGCCTTTTGCAGGCTTATTAGCTATCCTTTTTAAGTAAATTTGGCGAGGCTATTTTGAGTCAGTGAGTAAAGTAGCCGTGCCTGATCTCTTAATAGACCAGACCAAATTCCATTGTCTTGCTTCCTTTTCCAGGCTCCACTTTGCAGGCTTAGTTCAATTTGTACTTAAGGTTCTACCCGGCTTTGACAGCTGTAATTTAAAAGTATCAATATATCAAGGGATAAAGTATTATTTTTTGTTTACTCTCCTGTCATTTGACTGAGAATAAACTCGAAGGTTTTATCCCTGAGGCTTGGGATATCCAAACATTACCGTTCTCCATAGCTGTCTCTGCCTGAGGTGTCTTTTTCTACCCCCTATCTCAAGGTCTATTGATGATCATAGGACTTACTGTTTTCCATTTCTGGCTTTCTTTTTGTCTCATCTACAAAGACAGACTGGCAAATTGGTGAGTTATAGGGCATCTTAACTACGGAGTTTATTAAGTATCCTTTGTTTCATAGAGATCAGGAAAGTTCAAAAAAAAGAAAGATGATCAAATCTGGGAGGGGCGGTTATTCGTGCCTTTGGTCACGGTAATAGCGCGCGAACTACTCAATTAGAAAGAACATGGAAAATGGCACTGCTCAAACCTAAATCGCACTTGTAAATGTATAAAAATGCTCCTGTATTTATCACTTCCTTTTTACAATGGGGTTTGAGTATTAAAGGCCATACTATATTCCCCTCTCTATTTAAAAATTAAGCGGAGAAGAAGAACAATTAACAGTATCCAGATTAAAATAGGAGAAAAAACCACTGCTATCCCCAGAAATAGGAGTATTAATAGGATGATAGCCCCAGCAGTGAACAGAAAAGCGATAATTCCAGGGAAAAAACGAAAAGCAAGGATAATTAGAAAAATAGCTCCCAATATGGCCAAGATATTGCGTAACATTTGTTTATTTCTCCCTTTCTTTAATTAGGTTTTCTAACAATCTGGTAAGATTACGGGTAGCGGTTTCTTCTACCGGATAAGAGGTGAGAATTTCTCGAGAAGAAATCCTCTTCTGGTAAAATCGCTGAGCTGCTCTTTCGTTTTCCACCAATTTTGCCCCTTCCAAAGAAGCTCCCCAAAATAAGCCCCGGGAAAGAGAGTAAGAGTATATGGAGGCTTGAAGCTCGGTATCCACCCCTAAAGAGAAGCTCCTTCCTATTGGGCCTGCAGCAATGCCTAAACTTCCACTAAGGGTTGTTGCGCCTCCCTGGTAGAAAATTTCCATTCCTGATCTATTCATTAGAAGTAATACCAATCCTTGTACTTCCACACCAAAATGAGGGCCTAAGCTTATCCCCTCCAGGCGGAAGAAGGCTGGGCCGTACCAGTAACCTCTATCACGACGCAACACTATACCTTCTCCACTGTAACCTCCTATTACCATTCCCACCCTCCGTACTTCGGGAAAGATAGCTATTCCTTCTGCTCTTTTCAACAGTTCTAAGAAAGGAGCCCGGTCGGGAGCTTGGGAAAGGTCGTAAATTAGTTCTATGGCTTTGTTTATAAGCCCTCTTTCGTTGGCTTCTGCAGAGGAAACAAAAACTACCAGAAGTAAAATTAAGGTGACGACGATTAACCGCTGTTTCACCTATTTGTGTTCCTCCTTATAAAGGAGATATCTTGTTTTTCATTCTACCACAGATTTATCTGGGATACAAGATATCTGAATACCTTGGAACTGGGAAAGAATACGGTGTCTCTTTATAATATATAAAAGAATGGATTTTTAAGCAGGAGAGAAATGAAAGGCTTAATTGTTTCTGGAATAGAAAAAATATGAGAGCTTTTGCTATTTGTTTTATAATAGATGTAGAATTTGGCAGGAGGTGAAGGAATTGAAAATTCGTTGGTTTGGTCATTCTTTCTTTTTAGTGATGAGTGGAAATAAAAAAATAGTTTTTGATCCCTTTGATGATAGCGTGGGCTATCCTCTTCCTCAAGTAGAGGCAGATTTAGTAGTAATAAGCCATGACCATTCTGACCACAATAACGTTTCTGTGGTGCAGGGACATCCTGAGATAATCAAAGAACCAGGGGTTTATGAGAAAAATGGGATTAAATTAGAAATTTTCTCCACTTTTCACGATGAAGTAGGGGGACAAAAGCGGGGCAAAAACAATGTTGCTCGATTGGAGGCAGAAGGTATTTATCTAATTCACGCCGGGGATTTAGGAATAGTACCTTCGGATGAGGAGCTGTCTCCCTGGAAGCCGGTAGATATTTTATTACTTCCAGTGGGAGGAATTTTCACTATTGATGCTCAAGGAGCTCAAGAACTGGTTTATAAACTTTCTCCTCGTCTTGTAATACCGATGCATTACCGAACTAAATATACCAAATTTGAACTTAACTCTCTGGAGCCTTTTCTACAAGGCTTTAGAGAGGTGAAAAGATTGGGTAGTTCCGAGATAGAAATTACTTCAGAAACTCTTCCTCCTAATCTGGAAGTGTGGGTTTTGGGAATCTAAATTTATGTTATAATAACCAGCTAAAATATAATTTAATTAATTTATTTATCACCAGGACGAGATGATGGTGCTGTTGAGAGGCTTGGCAAAATCGAGGGAGGAGATTTCACTCCCTCGGTTTTTTTGTGTTTTTTGATGCTGTTGAAGATAAAGTATGTATTCTTTTCTGGAGAGGATAAAGATGGTTACTGTATCAATTTGTGTAGGTAGCTCTTGTCACCTAAAAGGGGCTTATGAGATTATAGAAATTTGCGAAGAGTTGATTGAAAAATTAGGGCTTAGAGATCAAATAGAGCTAAAAGGTAATTTTTGTCTGGGAAGATGTGCAGAAAAAGGAGTCACCGTAATGGTAGATGGTGAAATACTCAGTGGGGTTTCTCCCCAGAATTTTAGGAAAATTTTTGAGGAGAAGATTTTGAGAAAGTTGGGAGAGGGTAATGCTAATGGGAGTGATTAGCACCATTGAGGCAAGATGTCGAGATTGTTATAAATGTATACGCAACTGTCCGGTAAAGGCAATTCGAGTAAGCTTAGGGCACGCTGAAGTTGTGGATGAAAGATGTATAAAAGATGGGCGCTGTGTTTTAGTCTGTCCTCAGGATGCCAAAAAAATTCAGAATGACCTGCCCCGGGTTCAAGAGCTACTCGAGGGAGAAGAGCCGGTGGTGGTTAGTTTAGCTCCTTCTTTTGTAGCTGCTTTTTCTGAAGGCACAGAAGGACAATTAGTGGCAGCTTTGAAAAGATTGGGTTTTCAAGAAGTACGAGAAACAGCAGAAGGAGCAGAGTGGGTAGCTAAAGAACACGCCCAGCTTTTGAAGGAGGGGAGGAAAAATATCATCTCTAGTTCTTGCCCGGCTATTAATGCTTTGATTTATAAATATTATCCTCAATATGTTCCTTATCTTGCTCCAGTCGTTTCTCCTATGGTTGCTCATGCTCGTTTAATCCGCCAGGAATATGGAAAAGTAAAGGTGGTCTTCATTGGTCCTTGCATTGCTAAAAAAGCAGAAATCGAAGAGGAAGAAGTAAAAGGGGAAGTAGATGCGGTTTTGACCTTTGAAGAATTAAAAACCTGGTTTAAAGAAGAGGATATCTCTCTTTCTGCATTAGAGGAAAAAGAAATGGGTTCATCTTCAGTAGAGTGGGGAAGAGCTTTCCCTGTGGAAGGAGGGCTATTGAAGACTGCTTCCTTGGACACCGGGTTTTTATCCAGGGAAGTTATGGTAATAACCGGAATAGACCGCTGTCGTCAGTTTTTAGACGATTTGAAAAATGCTAAAAGTGATTTCGGAATGGTGGAAATGATGTCCTGTGAGGGAGGATGCATTGATGGACCAGTGCTTAAATCCTTGCTCTCTCCTTATGAGAGGCGAAGAAAAGTCATCGACTACACCGAAAAAGCTAAGATAACTTCTAACCATCCGCCAGGAAAGCAAGTTCTTTCTGTTCCCAGCTTTAGTCGGGAATTTGTACCTCATCCTGTGCCTCAACCAGAAATTCCGGAAGAAGAGATCAAAAGAATTTTGTCCCTTACCAGTAAATTTTCTCCCCAGGATGAGCTAAACTGTGGTGCTTGCGGATATAACACGTGTCGAGAAAAGGCTCAGGCAGTTTATGAGGGGATGGCGGAAGCGGAAATGTGTATTCCTTTCATGCGGGCAAGAGCGGAATCTTTTTCTAGCTTTTTGATTACCGTAACTCCTAATGGCATTGTATTAGTTGATGAAAATCTGCATATTGTAGATGTTAACCCTGCTCTCCGTAAGATGTTTGGTTTGACAGGAAAGTTAGTAGTAGGAAGTAAATTAGACCAGTTCATCGATCCTTCTCCTTTTGTAGAGGTGTTGCGCACCAAAAAGGCGGTTACCAAGGAGATGTTTTATCCTCAATACCAAAATCTCTATGTTCAATTGTCTGTTTTTTATCTGGAAAAACCTCAGCTTCTCATGGGAGTGTTTGTAGATTTAACGAAAGATAAAGAAAGAGAAGCTTTAATGGAGCAAATTAAAGAAGAAACTTTAGAGAAAGCTCAGCAAGTCATTAATAACCAGATGAGGGTGGCTCAAGAGATTGCCAGCTTATTAGGAGAGACCACTGCTGAAACTAAAGTGCTCCTGAATAAATTGATGAAAATTTTACGAGGAGAATCGATGGAGGAATGAAAGACCTCTTTGTAGAGTTTGCCTATGCTCAACTTCCCAAATGGGGGGAAGAGCTTTGTGGAGACAGTGTAAGTTACGACAAAGGAAATGATTCTACCATACTGGCCTGGTCTGATGGCCTGGGTAGTGGAGTGAAAGCTAATATCCTTGCCACTCTAACATCAACCATTATTGTTTCCATGCTGAAAAGAGAGTCAACCTTAGAAGAAGTAATAGCTACTTTAGCGGAAACCTTACCGGTATGCAAAGTGAGGAAAATTGCCTACAGTACTTTTTCTGTGGTGCAGGTTCTCTCCAGTGGAGAAACCTATGTGGCAGAATTTGACAACCCTCCCCTTTTCTGGTTGCGGGGGGGGAGATTGATGCATTTAGATAGGAAAAGAAGAGAGATAGGAGAGAGAGTAGTTTTAGAATCTCGAATGAGGTTGCAGAAAAATGATTGGATTGTAGGAGTAACCGACGGAGTAGTTCATGCTGGGATTGGAGGATTATGGAATTTAGGATGGAGATGGGAAAAAATTGCCTCTTTTTTAGAAAATACCGTCAATGATCAACTTGATGCTTTGACCTTGGCTAATAAAGTAATAGCTACTACCAAAAGGCTTTACCAGGATAGATTAGGTGATGATGCCACCTGCGTGGTAGCCAAAATACGTTTTCCGCGCTACTTAATAGTATGGTCTGGGCCTCCTGAAGACCCAGCTTTGGATGAATATATAGTTAAAAAGGTAATGGAGTTTCCAGGTAAAAAAGCAGTGTGTGGCGGTACCACAGGAAATATTTTAGCCCGGGTTTTGGGTAAAGAGATAAAAGTAGATTTAAGTTCTCTGCAAAAAGATATTCCTCCGGTGGGAATAATGGAAGGGGTAGATTTGCTTACCGAAGGAATCCTAACCCTGGCTGCGGTTCTTCGCCAGCTGCGGGAAGGAGTAGAGTTAGAAGAAGTTGTTTACCGACAAGACGGGGCCAGTCGCCTGCTCTCTCTTTTACTGGAAGCAGATGAGATTAAGTTTATAGGAGGAAGGGCTATCAATCCTGCTCATCAGAATCCCAAGCTTTCTGGAGAGCTTTCTCTGAAAGCTCGGGTTTTAGAAGGCATAGTCAGTGAATTGCAAAAGAGAGGGAAAACAGTTACTCTGGAATATTACTAAAAAAGTAGGGTTATAGTGAAGGAGGTAGAATGATGGAAACAAAAAAGGAAAGCTTAGTTCTAAGCCGTCAGTTTGAAAAAGTCAATGCTATTTTAGAGAAGTACTCTTATAAGGTAGACAATTTGATCACCATATTACAGGAAATCCAGGCAGAATATCGGTACCTACCAGAAGAAATTCTAACTTATGTTGCTACTGCTCTACAGATTTCTCCAGCACAAGTCTACGGGGTGGCTACTTTTTATGCTCAATTTTCTCTAAAGCCTAAAGGCGAACATATTATCAGAGTTTGTGACGGTACTGCTTGTCACGTAAAGGGCTCTTCTCAAGTTTTAAAAGCCGTCCGGGAGAACTTAGGGTTGAGGGAAGGGGAAAATACTACTTCGGATTTACTTTTCACTGTGGAGACGGTAGCTTGCATTGGGGCTTGTGCTTTGGCTCCGGCTCTTATGGTGGATGAAGAGGTCTATGGTCAAATGGACGAAGAAAAGGTACAGCAACTCATCGATCGCCTGTTGGGGGAAGGAGAGAAAGCAGATGCGGTTTGAAAGTCAAGAGCAATTAGAAAAATATACTGCTGAATTAAAGAGTAAAGACAGAAAGAGGAGAGTCTTGATTTGTGGAGGATTAGGCTGCTTAGCTAAGGGAGCAGAAGAGGTGTTTAATGCCTTCAGGGAAGCGATAGAGCGAGAAAAAGTAGAAGCAGAAGTGGAGAAGTTAGAAGAAAACCCTCATTTAGTTAAAACTGGTTGTATGGGACTCTGCGAAGCTGGACCTCTGGTAAGAATAGAACCGGAAGGGATTCTTTATTTGAGAGTTGAGCCCGCAGATGTAGAGGAAATAGTAAATAAAAGCCTAAAAAAAGGGGAAGTGGTAGAAAGGTTAGTTTACCAGGAAAATGTGGATGGAGAGGTTCATTATTGGCCTTATCTTAAGGATGTTCCTTTTTATCGAAAACAAGTGAAAATTACCCTTCGCAACTGTGGCACCGTTGACCCTGAAAATCTGGATGACTATTTAGCTCGGGATGGCTATTTAGCTTTGGCTCGGGCTATCAGCGAAAAGACTCCTGATGAGGTTATCGAAGAAATCACTAAATCTGGATTGCGGGGAAGAGGAGGAGGAGGTTTCCCCACCGGGAGAAAATGGCAATTTGCTCGAGTGGTTAAAGCGGATAAAAAATACGTTATTTGCAATGGCGACGAAGGTGACCCGGGAGCTTTTATGGATAGGAGTGTGATGGAAGGGGATCCTCACTCTATTTTAGAAGGTATGGCTATTGCCGGTTATGCCATAGGAGCGGAGGAAGGATATATTTATGTCCGAGCTGAATATCCTCTAGCAGTGAAGCATCTGAGAAAAGCTATAGAAGATGCAGAAGAAGCTGGTCTTTTGGGGGATAACATTTTAGGTAGTGGTTTTTCTTTTCGAATTATAATTCGGGAAGGAGCAGGTGCTTTTGTCTGTGGAGAGGAAACAGCTTTGATTTCTTCTATTGAAGGGAAAAGAGGTATGCCCAGTCCTCGTCCTCCTTATCCTGCTTACCGGGGTCTGTGGGGTAAGCCTACTATAATTAACAATGTAGAAACTTTAACTAATGTGCCGATAATCATGCTCCGGGGGGCAGACTGGTTTCACTCTTTTGGCACTGCAAGTAGCGCAGGAACTAAAACGTTTGCCTTGGCTGGTAAGATTAAAAATACCGGCTTAGTAGAAGTCCCTATGGGGATTACCTTGCGGGACTTAATTTTTGATATTGGAGGAGGAATACAGGGCAATAAGGAGTTTAAAGCGGTACAGATTGGAGGGCCCTCAGGGGGGTGCCTGACCGAGCGTCATCTTGATTTACCCATAGATTACGATTCTCTATCGGGGGCAGGAGCTATTATGGGCTCTGGTGGATTAGTGGTTTTGGATAAGGATACTTGCATTCCAGAAGTAGCTCGCTTTTTTATGAATTTTACTCAAAATGAATCCTGTGGCAAATGTGTTCCCTGTCGAGAAGGTACCAAGCATATGTTAGATTTATTACAAAAGATTGTAAAAGGAGAAGCTATCCCTTCTGATTTGGAACTGTTAGAAGAAACTGCTCAGGTGGTGAGAGATGCTTCTTTATGTGGTTTAGGTAAAACTGCTCCTAATCCTGTTCTTACCACCCTCCGTTATTTTCGGGATGAGTACCTAGACCATGTGATCTATAAAGTTTGTCCTGCTCATGTTTGTCAGGCTATGAGGGAATATTGGATTGACCCGGAAAAATGCCGTGCCTGCGCTAAGTGTGCGCGGGTTTGCCCGGTATCCTGCATTTCTGGTCGTCCTCGGGTGCCTTATGTAATAGATCAAGAAAAATGTACTAAATGTGGGGCTTGTTTTGAAGCCTGTCCTTTTGATGCCATAACTGTGGAGTGGAGGAGAAAAGAAGATGAATGAAAAAATGGCCCAAAAAGCAGTAGTGGTAGATGGGCAAGAAATTGTTTTAAACGGTGAAAAGAATATTTTGGAAGTAGCTAAAAAAGCTAATATTGAAATTCCTACTTTCTGTTATCATTCTGACCTCAGTGTTTATGGAGCGTGTCGAATGTGTCTTGTAGAGGTGGAGGGACGAGGTCTTATGCCCGCTTGTTCTACTCCTCCTGAACCGGGGATGGTGATAAAAACCACTACTTCTCGAGTCCTTCAGGCTCGGCGCATGATGGTGGAATTTTATCTGGCTAATCATGAGAGAGATTGCACAGTTTGTGAGAGAAACCTCAACTGTCGTCTGCAGGCCATCGCTGCTTCACTGGGAATAGATGAGGTCCGGTTTGGAGAGAGAAAAGAGAAACTACCTAAGGATACTTCTACATTTTCTTTGGTTCGGGATCCTAATCGCTGCATTCTGTGTGGAGATTGTGTACGAGCCTGCAAAGAAATAGAAAATATTGGAGTTTATGATTTTACTCACCGGGGTTCTCAAACTAAAGTGGAACCTGCTTTTGGAAAAAAACTATCAGAGGTGGAATGTGTTTACTGTGGGCAATGTTCTATTCGTTGTCCTACTGGCGCTTTGGTAGTAAAATCAGAAGTAGATAATGCCTGGAGGGCGGTTCTTGACTCTGATTTAATGGTGGTAGCTCAAATTGCTCCAGCAGTGCGAGTGGCTATAGGAGAAGCTTTTGGGCTTCCTCCGGGAGAAATTACTACTGGTAAAATTGTGGCTGCCTTGAAGAAAATTGGTTTTGACCGAGTTTATGATACCGCTTTTAGTGCTGATTTAACTGTAGTAGAAGAAGCGGAAGAGTTTTTCCGGCGCCTACAAAAAGGAGAGAGGCTCCCTCAGTTTACTTCTTGTTGTCCCTCCTGGGTAATATATGCGGAGAGAAATTATCCTTTTTACCTGGAAAACCTTTCTTCAGCTCGTTCTCCCCAGCAGATGTTTGGATCAGTGATCAAAAATTTCATTTGTCAGGTGGAAAACGTTCCTCGAGAGAAACTGGTTTCCGTTTCTATAATGCCTTGTACAGCTAAAAAATTTGAAGCCCGGCGCCCCGAGTTTATTCATGATGGAATCCCCGATGTAGACATAGTTCTAACTGCTCAGGAAACTATAAGAATGATAAAAACTGCTAATATCGATTTTAGAGAATTAGAACCTCTTCCTTTTGATGTTCCTCTGGGAGCGGGAAGTGGAGCAGGAGTTATTTTTGGGGTAACAGGAGGAGTAACGGAAGCGGTCTTGAGATATGCTTATGAGCGCCTGACTGGTCAGGAGTTGCAAGAGGTAGAGTTTAAGGGCGTAAGAGGTATGGAAAGTGTAAAAGAAGCAGAGATAAATTTTGGAGAAAGGAGAGTCAAAGTAGCTATTGTCCATGGTTTAGCTATGCTTCAGAGATTAGTGCAAGATATGAGAAGAGGCGAAAGATATTACGACTTTGTAGAAGTTATGAACTGTCCGGGAGGTTGCATTGGAGGGGGAGGAATGCCCTTGGAGTACCCTGATTATCAAGAAGTTTTACGCCGAAGGGCAGAAGGTCTCTATAATGCTGATCGCTTGAGCGTGGTTCGTAAAGCTCAAGATAACCCTTCTATTAAGTTCTTGTACGAAAAATGGCTACAAGAGGCTAATAGTGAAGTGGCAGAGCATCATCTTCATACTCACTATTATTCTCGTCGTCGAATCAGTGACGAGGTTATCCGGATTCAAGAAGCCAAGAGTGCTCAGAAAGTGGATATTGCGGTTTGTGTAGGTACCAGTTGTTACCTCAAAGGATCCTATGACCTCCTGCAAGAACTGTTGGAGTTAACTAAAGAATATGGAGTAGAAGATAGAGTGAGTGTAGGAGCTACTTTCTGTTTAGAGCATTGTACCGAAGGCCCTAATATTCGGATCAACGAGGAAGTATTTTCAGGAGTTAGCAAAGATAAACTTCGACAAATTTTTGAGGAAGTAGTTTTGAGTAAATTAGTGGCTGAAGCTCATTGACGGATAGGAGTAGTTTGCGTATAATGTAGAAAACAAACCTGAAAAGGTAAGGGGCTGTAGCGCAGTTGGGAGCGCGTCTCCTTGGCGTGGAGAAGGTCACGGGTTCAACTCCCGTCAGCTCCACCAGATTATAAGCTCGCCCCCGGGGGCGAGCTTTTTTTGTGGGAGGTTTAGAGGTGCTCCAGGATTATGATTTTGCAGAAGTAGAACCTAAGTGGCAGAAAGTTTGGCAGGAAAAAAGGATTTTTGAGGTAGAAAGAGATGAAAACTGGGAGAAGTACTATGTTTTGGAAATGTTTCCCTATCCTTCTGGTGAGCCACATGTGGGTCATGCTAAGAATTATATCATCGGAGACGTAGTAGCTCGCTATTTCATACGGCAAGGTTATAACGTTTTGCATCCCATGGGTTTTGATGCTTTTGGTTTGCCGGCAGAAAATGCCGCTATCCAGCATGGCATTCATCCTGCTACCTGGACGCAGGATAAAATTAACCAGATGAGAGAGATATTGAAGCGATTGGGTATCAGCTATGATTGGAGAAGAGAGGTCATAACTTGTGAGCCCGATTATTACCGTTTCACTCAATGGTTTTTCCTGCTTTTCTACAAAAATGATCTGGCCTATAGAAAAGAAGGTCTGGTTAACTGGTGTCCTTCTTGTTCTACGGTTTTGGCCAATGAACAGGTAGTAGATGGAGCTTGTGAACGCTGTGGAACACCGGTAGTTCACAAAAAACTTGATCAGTGGTATTTTCGGATTACTCGTTATGCCGAAGATTTGCTAGAAGATATGGCTCTTTTGGGAAACTGGCCAGAAAAAGTTTTAACTATGCAGAAAAACTGGATAGGCAAAAGCGAGGGAGCATACATTGATTTTCTCCTGGATAATGGTGAAAAAGTTACCGTTTTTACCACCCGTCCCGATACTATCTATGGTGTAACTTTTTTTGTTCTGGCTCCTGAACATCCCCTAGTGGATAAGCTGGTAGCTGGTACTCCTTATGAGGAAAAAGTGAAGGAATTTCGGGAGAGAATGGCTCGGAAAAGCGAAGTAGAGCGCCTCTCCGATGTTACTGAAAAAGAAGGAATGTATATCGGTCAGGATATTTTAAATCCGGTAAGTGGAGAAAAAGTCCCTATCTGGATAGCTGACTATGTCCTCTTAGAATATGGAACGGGAGCAGTAATGGCTGTTCCAGCACATGATGAGCGAGACCATCAGTTTGCTCAAAAATACGGTCTTCCGATTAGGCCAGTGATTAAAAAGGTAGATGGAGATGAGTACTGTACCATTGAGCCAGGAGTTATGGTGAATTCCGGTCCTTTTTCTGGTCTACCGTCTGAAGAAGGTAAAAAGAAAGTAATAGAGTTTTTAGAGGAAAAAGGAATAGGTAAAGGTGGGGTGTCTTATCGCTTGCGGGATTGGTTAATTTCTCGACAGCGCTACTGGGGAGCACCTATTCCCATAATATATTGTGAGCACTGTGGAGAAGTGCCGGTGCCGGAGGAAGATTTGCCGGTATTGTTACCCCCAGATGTAGATTTTCTGCCCGGTGGTCCTTCTCCTTTGGCTCGTAGTCCAGAATTTGTTAATACTACCTGTCCTCAGTGCGGAGGAAAAGCCAGGCGGGAAACTGATACCATGGATACTTTTGTTTGTTCTTCCTGGTATTATTTGCGCTACACTTCTCCGGAAGCAAAAGATAGGCCATTCTACAAGGAAGACGTGGATTACTGGATGCCAGTAGATCAGTATATAGGAGGGGTAGAGCATGCCATTCTTCACCTCCTGTATTCTCGTTTTTTTGCTAAAGTGCTTAATGATTTAGGTTTAGTTAATTTTCGGGAACCATTTTCTAACCTTTTTGCTCAAGGCATGATTACCAAGGGCGGAGTTAAGATGTCTAAGTCCAAAGGAAATACAGTAAGCCCTCGAGAAATCATCGATCGTTTCGGTGCTGATACGGTAAGAGTATTTATTCTCTTTGCTGGTCCTCCAGAACTGGATATGGAATGGTCGGATCAGGGAGTGGAGGGAGCTTTCCGCTTTTTAAATCGAGTGTGGAGGACAGTAGGTAGGGTTATTGACTTTCCGACACAAGCAATTGAGGTAGATGAAGGAAGAATGGAGGCTCTGGAACGTAAAGTACATCAAACTATTTTCCGGGTAACTCGAGACATCCAGGAAAAATTCCACTTTAACACTGCTATCAGTTCTTTGATGGAGCTTTTGAATGAGATGATTGATTATGTGCGGTTTTTAGAAGAAAAAGGAGCTAGCTCCGAAGAAAAAGAAATGTTGGTTTTCGCTTCTCGAACCTTGGTTTCTCTTCTAAATCCCATCGCTCCTCACCTGAGCGAAGAGCTCTGGCAACTACTGGGGGGGAAAAACCTGCTTTCCACAGAGAGCTGGCCTACTTATCAAGAAGAAAAAATGTATGAAGAAGAAGTAGAAGTAATAGTGCAAATTAATGGCCGAGTGAGGAGTAAAGTGGTGGTTTCCAGAGGTGCCTCTAAAGAAGAGGTTTTAGCTCAGGCTTTACAGGATGAAAAAGTTCAAAGCTGGCTGAATCATGGGGAAATAAAGCAAAGCATTTATGTGCCAGATAAACTAATTAATCTGGTGGTGGAATGAGTGGACTTTTCTCAGCAAGAAAAATTGGCACTTTTAATAATTTCTTTGGTAGCAGCTTTAGGGTTAGGATTTATAGCTGGAAGGAGCTTCCTTGCTCCGGGGGTTGGCGAGGATTCCCTGATTGTTATTCAAGTGGATGGAGCAGTGAACTTCCCAGGCATTTATCGAGTTAAATCCGGAACCCGCATTTTTGAGGCCCTGGAAGTGGCGGGAGGGACTACAGGAGATGCTCAAATTGAGGGCATTAATTTAGCTCTTCCGGTTTATGATGGACAGAGAATACTGGTTCCCTCTTCCAGTTTTTCCCCCCCTCCTGAAGGAAGAGCCACTGCTTTTGAGGTGCGGTCAGGTAACTCACTGGTGAATGTTAACACCGCTTCTCAAAAAGAGCTGGAATCTTTACCGGGGGTGGGGGAAGTGATTGCCCAGCGCATCATTGAATACCGAGAGCAGAACGGTCCTTTTTATCGTCCTGAACAGCTTCTTGAAGTGAAAGGCATAGGGGAAAAGAAGTTAGAAGCAATAAAAGACTTAATTACCTTTTAGCTGCACTCTCAGGAAACTACGTCTTCTTCCTTTTCTTCTTCTTCTTTTTCCTTCTCGGGATAAGAGACGTCTCGAACAATTATGTCCACTTTATTGACCGTCATTCCTGTTTTGTCTTCCACTACCCTTTTTACTTTTCTTTGCACTTCCTTGGCTACTTCAATTAGAGATGAATCGATATTAACTACTAAAGATATTTCTAAGTTTACGGTTTTATCTTTTAACTCTACTTTGACTCCTTTGTTAATATCTTTTCTACCCACTAAAGTACTTAAAGGGGCGGCAGGTAGTCCCCCCAGGCTAGTTACTCCGGGAACTTTCATAACTGTAATAGCCGCTAAAGTGGCAATGATATCTGGAGAAAAGGTAATTTCCCCGATTACCTCTTCTTTTTTGATACCCTCTTCTTTTTCTTCTGGTACCATTTCTTCCCTTCTTTCTTCTTCCATAAGCTACTCTACCTCCTTTTATTTTTTAAAAGGGAATCTACTTTTACTACATTTTACAACAAAGTTAAGGAAAAGAGAACCGGTTGGTGGGGAAGAAGTAGAGTTGGTCAAAATAATTTGCTGCCCACTGAAGCTTGACAATTTGAGGTAATTTTTATATTTTATGCTATAATTCTCATCTAATAAAGTTTATAGTTGGAGGCGTAGTGGTTATGGAAAAGAAAAGAGATGATGGGAAAATCGTCCTTACCAGAGAAGGATATCGGAAATTAGAAGAAGAATTGAAATATTTAAAGACGGTGAAGCGGAAAGAAGTGGCAGAGAAAATCAATCATGCTCTTTCTTTCGGCGACCTCAGTGAGAATGCTGAGTATGAAGAGGCCAAAAATGAACAAGCTTTTATTGAAGGGAAAATTTTAGCCCTGGAAGAAAAATTACGGAAAGCAGAAATAGTAGAAGATGAAGGGAACAGCAGTGGCAAGGTTACCCTGGGTTCTCGAGTGATTTTAGAAAATCTGGATCAAAATAAAGTAGTAGAGTATTTCATTGTTGACTCAGTAGAAGCTGACCCCTCGGTCCGGAAAATTTCGTTCGAATCTCCTCTGGCTCAGGCCTTGCTTGGCAAAAGGGAAGGGGAGGAAATGGAGGTAAAAGTCCCTGCTGGGGTAGTGCACTATCGTATAATAGAGATTAGAGGCCGGGATGAATAAAAACAATGAATGAAGAAGCCATTGGACGGGAAGAAAAAGCTAAATATAAGTGGGAGAAAGTCCAGGCTTTGAGAAACCTGGGTATAGACCCTTATGATAGTAGCTTTTGCAAAACTCATGATATTGAAGAAGTAAGGAATAATGCTGAGGAACTGATTAATAAGGATACAAAAGTAAAAATAGCGGGGAGAATAATGGCTTTGAGAAGGCATGGTAAAGCCGTATTTGCCGATTTGCAAGACCGAACTGATAGAATGCAAGTTTATTTTCGAAAAGACATAATAGGAGAAAATAACTTTACCATTCTTCGGCAAATAGAGGTGGGGGATATAATAGGGGTAGAGGGGAAAGTTTTTCTCACTCACACTGGAGAGCTTACCGTTTTGGTGGAGGAGTTTACTATTCTCAGTAAGTGCTTGCATCCTCTTCCTGAAAAGTGGCATGGACTGAAAGAAGTAGAGGTTCGTTATCGTAAACGTTATTTGGACTTGATTATGAATCCCGATGTCAGGAGGATCTTTTATCTCCGCTCCCAATTATTAAAAGAGTTGAGAGCTTTTTTGGATCAAAAGGGTTTTTGGGAAGTAGAAACGCCCATGATGCAGGTGATTCCAGGAGGAGCTTTAGCCCGCCCGTTCAAAACTTTCCATAATGCTTTGGGAATGGAACTTTATCTCCGGATTGCACCGGAGATTTTTCTCAAGCGCTTGATAGTGGGAGGGTTAGAGAAAGTTTATGAAATAAATCGCAGTTTTCGTAACGAAGGGGTATCCACCCGTCATAATCCGGAATTTACTATGCTTGAGCTTTATCAGGCTTATGCTGATTATCAAGTGATGATGGAGTTAACCGAAGAAATGCTCTTCCACGTGGTAAAGAAAGTTACTGGTAGCCCCAAAATAGAATATCAATCTATGACCCTGGACTTTACTCCTCCCTGGCGTAGGGTCAGCCTGCCTCAGGCTATTAAAGAATTGGTGGGAGTGGACATTATAGAGGATTCTTTGGATACTATTCGAGCTAAGGCTAAGAAACGAGGGATAGTTTATGAAGATAACTGGGACCGAGGAAAATTTATTAATGAGTTTTTGGAGAAATTTGTGCAACCGGGTCTGGTCAATCCTACTTTTGTTTATGATTATCCAGTAGAGGTTTCTCCTCTGGCTAAGGCTAAGAAAGATAATCCCCAGTTAGCGGAACGTTTTGAACTTTTTATTGGTAAAGAGGAAATAGGAAATGCTTATAGTGAGTTAAGCGATCCTTTTGAGCAAAAAAAGAGGTTTATGGACCAACTCCAGAAAAGAGAAAGAGGAGATCCGGAAGCTCATTTAATTGATGAAGATTATATTGAAGCTCTGGAGTATGGTATGCCCCCTACGGGAGGTTTAGGTATTGGTATTGACCGATTGATGATGTTAATCACCGATTCTCCTTCTATTCGTGAGGTTATTCTCTTCCCTCTTCTCCGTCCTGCAGCAGATTGACAAACTGAGGCCTTATTTGTATAATATAGAAAGTCAATAATAGTCAAGGGAGGGAAGAGAGATGTACTCCCTATGTGATAGTATCGAAAATTATATAATCAGACTGATAGACAACTCCCCTAATCAAACAATAACTATCCAGCGGGGGAAGTTAGCTAATGAGTTTGATTGTGCTCCTTCCCAGATTAATTATGTTTTAACTACTCGCTTTAATGTATTTCGAGGATTTGTAGTAGAAAGCCGGCGAGGGGGTAGTGGCTATATTAGAATTATGAGGGTGCCTATCGATCGCCTGGAGCCCATAATCATTTACTTAGATAGTAACGAAGAACTCCTGAAGGAAAGCGATGTCGAGGATTTAATAAACTGGCTGGAGAGAGAAGAATTCATAACCCCTCGAGAAGGCGCTCTCATTCGGGCTGCTGCCATAGATGCTTTAGAAAAAGTAGCCGATTTGGATTTCTCTTCTGTAACAGACCGAAACCAGATGCGAGCCAGGATTTTGAAAGAGATTCTTATTCAGATTTTGAGATGGGTGGAATAATGAATGAAATGCGATATGTGTGGTTGGAGGGAAGCTAAGGTAGTAGTTTATCTGATAGGAGCAGAGAGGGAAGTTAAGAATAAGCTTTTTCTCTGTTCGGCTTGTTCCCGGGAAGTTTCTGTTTCCTGGGTGGTTAGCCCTGATTCTCAGAAAGGTTCGTTATCAACTCGGATTTCTCCTTTAGAAGAAAAAGAGAGTTGCCCCTTTTGTGGATGGCAATGGGAAGAATTCTTAGAAAGCGGGCTGTTTGGTTGTCCTCATTGTTATAATTCTTATTTCCCGGATATAAAAAATTGGTTATTGGAAAATCAACTGGGAACCCATCATCGAGGTAAGAATCCAGCTAATTGGCGGAAAAAAAATAAAATACGAAATGCTATTCTTCGTCTCAGCCGAGATTTGGAAAAGTGTATAGAGGAAGAAAACTATGAAAAAGCTGGACAGCTGAAAAAGATAATGGAGAAACTTAATGCTCACTTAAAATGAATTTTTTCTCTAATAGAGGTTTGTTTGGGAGTCGAAAAGATAAACAGTTTCCTGACCGGGTGGCTTTAGTTTTATCTCGGAACCTTGCTCATATCCCCTTTCCTTCTTCCACCTACTTTTCTCCTATCTGGAGTGGAGAGGTACAAGAGGAGGTAAGGAAGGTTTATTTGCCTCTAGCTCGAAAAGGATTTTCCTGGGTGGGAGTGACTTCCCATTCTAAGGAGCTTAAGTTATTGAGCTGGGTTTTCCCCGATTTATTGTCTGACTCCTTAGAAAAAATTCTAATTTATAAAGGCAATCTGGGGACTATTGTTAATTACCAAGACCATCTTTCTTTGTTTGTGGAGGGATGGTCTTGTTCTAATTTAGAACCTTACTGGAACAAACTGAACAGATGGGATAATCTTTGGGAGAAGCAATTAGAGTATGCCTATAGCGAGCAATTAGGGTATCTTAGCTCTTCTCCGTCCCGCTTGGGAACGGGTTTGAAAATTTATGTGAGGCTGCATTTGCCTGCCCTTTCCTTTTTATATGGTGAAGATAAAATTTATCAATGGTTTAAAGATGGTGATAAATTTAGGGTGGAGGTTTATGGTGAAGAGGATCAAGTTCTGGCTCATCTGTTTGTAGTTTCTAATCTTTTCACCCTGGGGATAAAGGAAACAGAGATTTTGAAGATGACCCAAGATTTTGTGAGAGAAATTCAGGGATGGGAGAAGCAGGCCAGAGCATTTTTGGTAAAATCTCCTTCTCACCAGGATATTTTCTGGCAGATTATGGAATCCCAGTATAAAGGGTTGATGAGAACATATAAAGAGCAGGACAAAAAAAAGTTTCTGGATTTTGTCTCTTTCTGGCTTTTAGCTCAGGAAGAGGGAATAATGCCCCAGAGTCGGGGTTTTTCTTTTATGAAGATTCACGATTTGTGGGTTAAAATAGTGAATGAAGGTTTATCAAAAGGGCAAAATTGGAAGATATTGGATTTCCTAGAAACAGAATTAGGGAGGATATTTAACGATGTTTGAAAGGTATACGGAGAAAGCCAGAAAGGTGATTATCTTGGCCCAAGATGAAGCTGTACGCCTCAAGCATAACCATATCGGGACAGAGCATCTTCTTTTGGGTTTACTGCGGGAGCGAGAGGGAGTTGCAGCCAAGATATTGGATAGTTTTGATATAACTATGGATTTAGTTCGAGCAGAACTAGATAATTTTACGGATCAAAAGGAGTATACGAGCTCTCGAGAAGTAGCTTTTACTCCTCGAGCTAAAAGAGTTTTAGAACTAGCCCTGGACGAGACCCGTCGCTTAGGTCATAGTTATGTAGGTACAGAGCATATCCTTTTGGGTATTCTCCGGGAAGGAGAAGGAATAGGGGCGCAGATTTTACAACGTCTGGGTTTGGATTTAGAAATGGCTAGAGCCAAACTTTATGAAGTTTTAAACGAAGCTTCTGAGGGGGAGGAAAGTTTATCCAGAACTAGCCCTTCTCGAGAAAGCCGTACTCCGGTTCTTGATGAATTTAGTCGAGATTTAACCCAGCTAGCTAGCGAAGGTAAGCTGGATCCGGTGATTGGTCGGGAAAAGGAAATTGAGCGGGTAGTGCAGATTTTAAGTCGCCGTACTAAAAATAACCCGGTTCTTCTTGGGGAACCAGGAGTGGGCAAGACCGCGATTGTTGAGGGTCTAGCACAAAAAATAGTGAAAGGGGATATCCCGGAAATTTTGAAAGGGAAAAGAATAGTGAGTCTGGATTTAGCTGCTATCGTAGCTGGCACTAAATATCGAGGAGAATTTGAGAAGCGGTTAAAAAAGATCATCTCGGAAATTGTGCAGAGCAAAGAAGTAGTTCTTTTCATTGACGAGATTCATACTTTGGTAGGGGCAGGGGCAGCAGAAGGAGCTATTGATGCTGCTAACATCTTAAAACCTGCTCTGGCTCGGGGAGAATTACAAACCATCGGAGCTACTACCATTACGGAGTACCGTAAGTATATAGAAAAAGATTCCGCTCTGGAGAGAAGATTTCAGCCTGTTTATGTAGACGAACCCTCGCCAGAGGTTAGTATAGAGATATTACAAGGACTTAAAGATCGCTATGAAGAGCATCATCGAGTTAGAATATCCGATCAGGCAGTAGAAGCAGCAGTTAAGCTTTCCCAACGATATATTGCTGACCGTTATCTTCCTGATAAAGCTATTGACGTCATGGATGAAGCCTCCAGTCGGGTTAAGCTTCAAGCTACTGTTTTACCAGAAAACTTGAAAAATTTAGAAAAAGAAGTAGAAAAAGTAAAAAAACTCAAAGAAAAGGCGGTCAAAAACCAAGATTTTGAAGAGGCAGCCCATTACCGCGATGAAGAAGAAAGGTTGAAAAAGCAATATCGGGACAAGAAAGAAAGCTGGTTAAAAGAAGTGGATAGCTCCCGACCTTTGGTGGAGGAAGAAGATGTGGCTACAGTAGTTTCCAACTGGACTGGAATTCCAGTTTCTCGTTTAGATGCTGAAGAAAAAGAAAAACTGGTAAACATGGAAAAGGAGATTCACGAACGAATAATAGGGCAGGAAGAGGCAGTAGAGGCAGTATGTCGAGCTATTCGGCGTTCTCGGGCTGGGCTCAAAGATCCCAACCGTCCTATTAGTTCTTTTATATTTCTTGGTCCCTCGGGAGTGGGAAAAACTGAGTTAGCCAAGGCCCTGGCCGAGTTTCTGTTTGGTAGGGAAGATAATCTTATTAGTTTAGATATGTCAGAATATATGGAAAAATTCACTGTTTCTCGTTTAATTGGTTCTCCTCCTGGATACGTAGGATATGAAGAAGGGGGACAATTAACTGAAAAAGTGAGAAGAAAGCCCTATTCTGTGATTCTATTCGATGAGATAGAAAAAGCCCACCCTGACGTTTTCAATATATTGTTGCAAGTTATGGAAGAAGGTCGTCTTACCGATGCTCAGGGCAGAGTAGTAGATTTTAAAAATTCGATCATTATTATGACCTCCAACTTAGGAGCACGCCTGATTACTTCTCAATCTAATATTGGTTTTACTGATAAATCAAGTGAAGGGCTTATGTCTTACAAGGATATCAAGCAAAAAGTTACTGAAGAAGTGAAAAAGGTGTTTACTCCGGAGTTCCTAAACCGGGTGGATGAGATAATTGTATTCCGACCTCTTAATCAGAAAGAAATCGAAGCCATAGTGGACCTCTTGATGAAAGAAACTCGAAAGCGCCTGGGAGAACATAAAATGGAGATAGACCTGACTCCCGAAGCTCGTTCTCTTGTTGCTCGAGAAGGTTATGATCCTAATTTTGGTGCGCGGCCCTTGCGCCGGGCTATTCAAAAGCTGATAGAGGACCCTCTTTCGGATCTCATACTCCAAGGAGTTTTCAAAGAAGGAGATCGGATTTTGGTGGGAGTAGAGGAAGAAAAGATAAAGTTCACCAAACTGCTTCCTTTGGAGCTTTCTTTGAGAGATTGACCTTGGAAGGCTGAGCATGAGTTACTGTTGTAGTAACTGTGGTTATTCCACTCCTCGCTGGTTAGGAAAGTGTCCTCAATGCGGGGAGTGGAATTCTTTTTTACCAGTCTCTCGAAAAGAAATTAAAAAAGAAAGGAGCTCTTCTTACTCATCTCCTCTTTCTTTGGCGGAAATTAAAGAGAAAAATCTCCAATTAGGTAATCGCTTCTCTACCGGTCTAAAAGAAGTAGATCGCGTTTTAGGAGGAGGCGTGGTAGAAGGGTCTTTAGTTCTTTTAAGTGGAGACCCCGGTATCGGCAAATCTACTTTGCTACTAAAGATTGCCGAAGGTATTGCTCAAAAAGATAAAAGAGTCCTTTATGTTAGCAGTGAAGAATCTCTTTACCAGCTATATCTGCGGGTAGAGCGACTGGGCATTGATTATAATCCTCCTCTTTTTCTTCTCTCTACTAATTCTTTTGAAGAAGCAAGAGAGGGGATTTCTTCTCTTCAACCTCAAGTGGTGATTATTGATTCCATTCAAAATTTAGGGCGGGAAGATTTAGAATTTCTGCCGGGGAGTGTGGCCACTCTCCGGGATTTGAGCTCTCGTTTCATGGAGATAGCTAAAAAGGAAAACATCGCTCTTTTTCTGGTAGGGCATGTGACTAAAGAGGGTACTATTGCCGGACCTAAGGTCCTGGAACATTTGGTAGATGTGGTACTTTACTTAGAAGGCAATGCTAACCATCCTCTGCGTCTTTTGCGAAGCATGAAAAACCGTTTTGGTTCTACTCAGGAAGTAGGAATTTTGGAGATGCAGGAGAAGGGGTTGGTAGAGGTTATGGATCCTTCTCATTACTTTATGGGAGAGAGCAGGTTCACAGGAGTGGGTACTGCTTGCACTGTCTGGACAGAGGGGAAAAGGGCTATGGTGGTAGAAATTCAATCTCTGGTTCACCCCAGTTATTTTGATTTTCCTCGCCGAGTAAGTTTGGGCATGGATTTAAATCGCCTTCATCTACTTTTAGCAGTTATTGAAAAAAATACTCGTTTACGTTTCTCAAGACAAGATGTCTATCTCAGCATGGTAGGAGGAATTAAAACTTCAGAGACCGCCTTGGACCTTCCGGTGTGCTTCAGCTTGGTTTCTTCTCGTCTGAATCGGGAAATAGACAAAGGAACCGTTTATCTGGGAGAAGTGGGGTTAAGCGGAGAGATTCGTCCTGCTCCTCTTCTGGAACAGCGAATTCGGGAATCTGCTCGGATGGGAATTAAAAGAGTGGTAGCTTCTTCTTATCATCCCAAGGATTTTTCTCCCGATCGGTTTGGAGAAGTAACTTTAGTAGGTTATTCTAATATTAAAGAAGCACTGGAAAAAGAAGGCCTCCTCGGCTAAATTTTCGCCTGTTCCGAGCATAGACTATCAATAAATATTTCAAAGAAAAACCTCCTCAATACTCTTTTCTAAAAAACCTCGTTTACCTTAACAATTAACTTATTCTTTCCTCATCACCAACAGATTCTTTCTTAGATTCAATGTTGAATAAAAAGTTACTCTCAATCAATATGAGTGTATTTTTGAGGAAGAATGGTAGAGAGCCATATCAATCGGAATTTTTTTTCTATAAAATGATATAATCTATTAGTTAAAAGTAACCTTTGGGCAAGGAGGAGCTGGTATGGTTGATAGTAGATGGTTATGGTTAGTAATAGCCTTAATAGTTTTTATTTTTGCTTTGTTTTATTTTTCTGTTAGAAAAAAGAGAATTCCGTTTGCCAACTGGTTTAGGAGCATGGTTCAATTTTTTAGCAGTCTTTCGGCTATTGATATTCTGGTGGCTTTAGGAGGGTTAGTGATAGGTTTAGTAATTGGAGTACTTCTTACTTATCCTATTTCTTTTTTGCCCTTCAAAAATGCTTCTCTTCCTCTCATTGTAACTCTGATCTGTGGAGTTTTGGGTGTGACAGTATTTATGTGGAGAAAGGAAGACGTTGTTGCTATTTTTACTGGTATCCCCCGGTTGAAACCTGCCCGGGGAGTGGGGACGAACTTCTCGAACAAGATTTTAGACACTAGTGCCATTGTTGATGGGAGAATAGCTGATGTGTGCAAAACTGGCTTTATAGAGGGAGATATTTTAGTCCCCCGTTTTGTTTTACGAGAATTGCAACAAGTGGCTGATTCCCAAGACCCTTTAAAGAGAGGAAGGGGAAGGAGAGGATTAGATATTCTTAACCGAATGAGGAAAGAAAGGAAGGTAAATGTTAAAATTATAGATCAGGATTTTCCTGAAATTCAGGGTGTGGATGCCAAATTAATAAAGTTAGCTAAGCTCTTAGGGGCGAAGGTCGTTACCAATGATTTTAACTTAAATAAAATTGCCGAGCTTGAAGGAGTAGAAGTACTTAATATTAACGATCTTTCTAATGCTCTCAAGCCCTATGTTCTCCCCGGAGAAGAGCTGCGGGTGCAGATTATTCGAGAGGGTAAAGAAGAAAATCAAGGAGTAGGTTATCTTGATGATGGGACTATGGTGGTAGTAGAAGAAGGAAGAAAGTATATCAATGTTACTATAGATACAGTAGTTACCAGCGTTTTGCAAACTCCGGCAGGAAGAATGATATTTGCTAAAGTAAAAGGTAGTAGCCGTTCCTGAAATGAGATAGAAAGGAGAGCAGATTTTGTTTTTCGCTATAATAGTGGCAGCTGGAAGAGGAGAAAGAGTGAATTCGGTAACTCCTAAACAGTATTTGCCTCTTCTGGGGAAACCGATTTTAGCTCATACTTTAGATATTTTTGAAAAATCTCCCTGGATAGGGGAAATAATAGTGGTAATTAATCCTCTCCATGAGGAAATATTTAAAAAAGAGGTATGGGAGAGATATGGTTACCGAAAAGTGAAGAAGTATATTTCAGGAGGAGAAACCCGGCAGGAATCAGTTTATGGGGGGGTTAGAGAAGTAAAAAATCGAGGAGATGATTTTGTATTAATCCATGATGGAGTAAGACCCTTGGTGGATGAGAAGATATTAGAGAGGTGTGTGGAAGGAGTTATCAAGTTTGAAGCTGTTTGCTGTGCTATGCCTTGTGTAGATACCATTAAATGTAGTCTGAATGGAGAAGTTATTGATGAGACTCTGGATCGGCAGAAAATCTGGCGGGCTCAAACTCCTCAAGCCTTTCGAATTTCCCTGATCTGGGAAGCTTTGGAGAGGGCCAAAGAAGAAGGATTTCAGGGGACTGATGACTCCTCATTGGTGGAGAGAATGGGTAAACCAGTGCGCCTGGTGTTAGGCTCAGAAGATAATCTTAAAATTACTACTCCTCAAGATCTCATCCTGGCTGAAGAGTTATTGAGGTGGCGAAAAAAATGAGCAGCTGGCGGGTGGGTTTAGGGTATGATATTCATCCCCTCAGGGAAGGAAGAAAATTGTTTTTGGCTGGGATACATATACCATGGGAGAAGGGTCTATATGGTCATTCTGATGGGGATGTGCTCTGTCATGCTCTGATGGATAGTCTTCTGGGAGCTGCTGGTCTTCGGGATATTGGATATTGGTTTCCTCCCACCTCTCCTTCTACAGAAAAAGTAAGAAGTATTCTTCTTCTGGAGGAGGTTTGTGGGAAGATACGAGAAAAAGGGTGGGAGATAGAAAATGTGGATATCACTCTTATTGCTGAGCAACCTCTTATTGCTCCCTTTGTGGGAAAGATGAAAAAAACTCTCTCTTTAACCATGGGAGTGGGTGAAGGAGCTATAGGCATAAAAGCTACTACCAACGAAGGTTTGGGTAGCCTGGGAAAGGGGGAAGGAATTGGTTGTTTTGCTGTAAGTCTTTTGCGGAAAAAAGAATAAATCAAATCTTAGCTTTGGTAGTTTGTGGATTGGTGATTACCGTCCCAGGAGTAGAAGGTGCAGAGGAAGAGTCCATTGCTCTTGAATCTCATTCTCACTCTTGTTCCGTTAGCGTGGAGGGGCGGACCATTCTCCGTATTCGCTGTGGAGGAGGTTATTCTACACCAGAAGAAAGAGCTAAAGTAATTGCTCAATCCCTTGCTGAATTATTTCGAAATCCCCAAAAGACGGTAAATTTCCATGTGGTTTGGGAAGAAGGTAAAGCTATAGCTTTTGCTGGTCAGAATAAACTTTTTACAGTTTCTGAGGAAGATGCTCGAGCTAACAAATCTGACCCTCTAAGCCTGGCTTTGCTCTGGCTAAATAATGTTCAGATGGAATTTTATCGGATAAGGGAAGGAACGGAAGCTAAGGAAGTAACGGAAGGGATAGCTTCTTGGTGTGGCAGTAACTTTGAAGGAAAAGCTACGGCCAGCGGAGAGCCTTACAACCCTTATGCTTTTACTGTTGCTCATCGCAATTTTCCTATAGGGAGCGTTCTGTTGGTGACCAATCTGGAAGATGGGCGGAAAGTAGTGGTAAGAGTAAACGACCGTGGTCCTTGGAGGAAAGGCCGAGTTGTGGATCTATCTCTTGCTGCTGCTCAAATTCTGGACATTTATGAGGAGGGGTTGAGTGAAGTTAAAATTGAGGTGTTAGAGTGGGGAGGGTGAGAACTCGTTTTGCCCCTAGTCCCACCGGATTTCTACACCTGGGGGGAGCAAGAACAGCTGCTTTTAACTGGGCTTTAGCTCGCAAAGAAAAGGGGGATTTTATTTTACGTATTGAAGATACTGACCGGGAAAGGTCGAAAAAGCAATTCGAAGAAGCTATACTGGAAGACCTCCGGTGGTTAGGCATAGAATGGGATGAGGGTCCAGACCGAGGGGGGCCTTATGGCCCTTATCGACAATCAGAAAGGGGAGAGATTTATCAATCTTTTATTGCTCAATTAAGAACTAAAAATCTCATTTATCCTTGCTATTGTACAGTAGAAGAACTGGAAAAAGAGAGAAAAGAAGCCCTAAAGAGGGGCAAAGCTCCCCGCTATTCCGGTCGTTGTTTTTTCCTGTCTTCAGAGGAAAGAAAACAACGAGAAGAGAAGGGAATAAAACCATCCTGGCGCTTTCGGATTCCAGAGGGCAAGGAAATAGTATTGGAAGATTTGGTAAGAGGAAAAGTAGTTTTTCACACCTCTTTTCTGGGAGACTTCGTCGTTTTAAAGTCAGATGGTATTCCCACTTATAATTTTGCCTGTGTTGTAGACGATGCATTGATGAATATTTCTCATGTATTGCGAGGAGAAGAGCATCTGTCTAATACTCCCTACCAAGTTCTACTTTATCAAGCTTTAGAACTTACTCCTCCTCTTTTTGCTCATGTGCCCATTATTTTAGATGAAGAAAGGGCTAAATTAAGTAAAAGAAGAGGAGAGGTAAATTTACGATTTTTTAAAGAAGAAGGATTTTTACCTGAAGCCATCTTAAATTATCTTCTAACTTTAGGACATTCTTTTCCTGAGGGAAGGGAGATAATAGAAGGGGAGGAGCTCTACACCCTTTTTTCTTTAGAGCGGATAAGTAAAGGCGGAGCAATTTTCGACCCCGCTCGCCTGAATTGGTGGAATAAAACCTATATTCACCGGATGGACATCAAAAAGTTGGAGGAAAAACTCATCCAGTGGGGAGGGGAAAAGGTAAAAGAATTTAAAGAAGAATTGGGGGAAGAAAGATTTTATCTTTTGCTGGATTTAGTGAGAGAAGAATCGATTACTCTGAAGGAAATGGTAGAAAAGTTGAGAGATTACGTATCAGTAAAAGAGGAAAAGGTAGAAGATGAAACACAGCTCAAAATATTGAAGTTTCTACTCTCTTCCCTGGAGAGGTTTAATGCTTCCTGGGAGGAAAAAGAAATAAAAGAAAACCTTCGCCTCTGGCAAAAAGAGAGTGGTTTTCCTCCCTCTCTTTTTTATCCGGTTTTACGCTGGTCTTTGATCGGGAGAGAAGAAGGTCCAGAATTAGATCGTTTGCTCGTGGCTTTAGGAAAAGAAAAGGTTTTAGAAAAAATTAAAGCAAGAATGGGAAATAATGGAAATTAGACTTTTTAATACTCTTACCCAGAAAAAGGAGACCTTTTTTCCTCAGGAAGGGAAAATAGTTCGTTTTTATGTGTGTGGTCCCACTGTTTATGATTTGATTCATATTGGAAATGCTCGAGTTTTTGTAGTTTTTGATTCTCTACGTCGTTTTCTGGAGTATAGTGGAGGCTGGGAAGTTATAATGGTGCAGAATTTTACCGATATTGATGACAAAATCATAAAAAGAGCAGAGGAATTAGGTGAGAGCCCTGAAGAATTAGCCGAGCGCTACATTACTGAATACTGGCACGATGCAGAAAACCTGAAGATCCGAAAAGCTACCTATCATCCTCGAGCTACAGAGCACATTGAAGATATCATTGCTCTCATCAGGACTTTAGAAGAGAAAGGTTATACTTATGAGAAAGAAGGCGACATCCTCTTTGATGTTTCTCGTTTTCCTTCCTACGGGAAACTCTCTCGCAAGAATCTTGATGAGTTAGTAGAAGGGGCTCGGGTAGAGGCTAGATATGAAAAGAAAAACCCTGCCGATTTTGTGTTATGGAAAAGAGCTAAACCTGACGAGCCCTCCTGGGAGAGCCCCTGGGGTAGAGGAAGGCCTGGCTGGCATATAGAGTGTTCAGCTATGGCCATGAAGTATCTGGGACCCACTTTAGATATCCATGCCGGAGGAATAGATTTAATTTTTCCCCATCATGAAAACGAGATTGCTCAAAGTGAAGCAGCCACTGGTAAACCATTTGCTCGGTTTTTCCTTCACAATGGTTATGTTAATATCAACCGGGAGAAGATGTCTAAGTCTTTGGGTAATATTGTTACCGTGCGGGAGCTCACTCAAAAATACAGCCCCTCGGTTTTGAGGTTAGCAATTTTTTCTGCTCATTATCGCAGTCCCATCAATCTGGACGAGAACCTTTTGCAATCTTCCTGTCAATTTGAAGAGCGGATTAAAAATTTTCTCCGCAACATAGGTTTTATAGAGGAAAAAGTAAAGGATAACCCCCCTCTTTGGAAGGAAGATAAAGAAGAGTATCGTAAAATAGACGAGTTTTACCAGAGCTTTCAAGAGGCTTTAGCTGATGATTTTAACACTCCCCAAGCTCTGGGGGTGTTAGGAGAATTTCTCCGCCTTTTTAACCAGTACCTTGCTCCTTACCGGGGAAAATGGGACCTACAGGTATTAGAAAAGATGAGAGACTTTCTGAAGGCGGTAGAAGAAATTTTGGGAATAATTCCAGAAGAGGAGATGAAAGAGGAAGATGAGATTATAATAAAGCTGGTGGAAGAGAGGGAAGGAGCGAGAAAGAATAGAGACTGGGAAAGAGGAGATCGGTTGCGAGAGGAAATTAGAAGTAGAGGATATATAGTAGAAGATACCCCTCTGGGCCCTCGCTTTTTTAAGATGGAGGAATGATGAAAGAGGAGCTTATTTATGGACGTCAGCCGGTGAGAGAGGCTCTGAGATCGGAAAAAAGAAAAG
>JAKPIQ010000042.1 GCA_029549715.1 Candidatus Atribacteria bacterium
CTCGGGCAATATATACTATCCCTAAAAGGTGTTTCAGGTGGTCAAAATAGAGAAAACGGTTGCTCTTTATCCAGTAAGCCAGAGGATAGTTTATCTTCCGCCGAGGAATGGTTTTTTCCCAGGTTTTCACTGCATCATAGCTCAGAAAACCCACTGCTCCTCCTAAAAAAGGAAGAGGAGGTTCGGGATAAACAGAATAAGAGGGAAATTTTTCTTCCAGAAGCGAAATGACGTCGGCAAAGCCCTCTACTTTTACTTCCTCCCCACCCCAGATTAAAAAAGAATAGCGCCCCCATTTTTCTCCTCTTTCAGCACTTTCCAGTAAAACCAGAGGAGTTTCTTCACCAAATTTATCCACTAAGGATACCGGAGTAAGCCGGTCGGCCAGCTGCTCGGTATAGAGAGGAATAAAGTCATAACTCTCTGCCGACAATTTCTTAAATTCCCCTTTTTCTGGTTTTATCTCCATATTTTCCTCCCATATAAAAAAGCCCTCGTCAAGAGACGAGGGCTTAAACTCGCGGTACCACTCTAATTAACGGCATAAACCGTTCACTCACTCAGTACAAAAACTACTATACCTACTTTCTTTTATCGGGAAAGAACCGTCTCAGTCTACTCGAGTGTCCTCTTTCGATGAGCTGCTCCGAGGCCCATTTACTTTTTTCTCCAGCACCAGGCTCTCACCTGCCCTGGCTCTCTGTGGTTGAAGGAAAAAAGCTACTCTCCCTCATCATCGCTTTTCTTATTGGCGCTTATTAAAGCACAACTTTTTCTCTTCGTCAAGGGGGGTGCTGTTAGATATTGTAAATTTATGAGGGAAGCTTTCAGGTTCTTCTTAAAGACCACAGCCTGCCCGGGCAGGCTGTGGTGTAGTGCAGATTTGAAATCCTAGGGAGTAACCGTAAAGGTGGGAATACTTATTGTAGCACTGAAGGCATTCCCGGCTCGGTCCTTAATATCCATAAGGGAAGAGTAAAGAAACTGGACCAACAACTGGTCACCGGCAACCAGCCGGTCTGTATCCCATCTTCCGGTTAAGATAACCGTCTGGTTGTCTTCCTCAAGGTTTACTTCAGTCACCGTGAAATGAGAGCCACCTGGACATACTTCACAACTCACATCCCAATAGAAAGGATGTTCGAAAACATTCACATCTCCTATAACTACCGGCTCATTAAACCGAACAGTTATGGTGGGCGCCGCACCAAGGGGGGCATCTGCCTTTGCTGAGCAGGAAAGAAAATAGGGTGGTGTTCTGTCTACCACAAGAGAAAAAGTTTCCTGGGCGCTTTCCGGAAGTCCTCCGGCCTCAGCGGTAAAAGCAAAGGTGAAGGTCCCTTCAGTAGTTCCGCTGGTCCAGCTCCAGGTGAAGCTTCCTGCAGGACTGGTAGTGGTACTACCAAGAAGAGCGCCATTTAGATATACTTTGATAATGGCATCAGCGGGTCCGCTTCCGGTAAAGGTAACTGTAGTGCCACCTTTAACCGGATCACCATTTTGCAAATTCTTTAAACCA
>JAKPIQ010000057.1 GCA_029549715.1 Candidatus Atribacteria bacterium
ATACTCACAAAAAGTGCCATCCACCGGGGGAGTAGCCCAGAAAACAACGTCGGGGCAGAGGTTATACCTTCCAGAGCGGCAAAACTCGCACCTCCCGCAGGGAATACCGGGCTCCATGGTAACCCGATCTCCAGGCTTTAAGCTTTTAACTTTCTTTCCTATCTCCACTACTTCTCCGGCACACTCATGACCCAGAATGAAAGGAGGCTTTACCACGTAGTCGCCGATTCTTCCTTCCACAAAGTAATGAACATCAGAGCCGCATACTCCTACACTTTTTATCCTTACCAGCACCTCTTCTTCTACAGGCACAGGAATAGGTAGCTCTTCAATTTCTATTTGCCCAATCCCTTTCATAACCGCTGCTTTCATAGTCTGAGTCACCCTATCCCCTCCCCTCAAGACACTGCTTCTATAATTTTAGTTAAGAAATACTCTTCCGGGACTGCCCCTTCCAGAGACACCCGTTCGTTAATCACTATTTTGGGCACCGCTCTCACCCCATAGCGATAAGCCAGATGAGGAAACTCTTCCACCTCCACCATTGCCGAGCGCACCTTTTCTCCCTCTATAGCCATTTTATGTCCTAAAACTACCGCCTGCGGGCAATAGGGGCAGGTAACAGTCACAAAAGTCTGAATATCCACCTCCTGGGTAAGAGAGGAAAGGAATTCTTTACTTTCTTTCTTTAAATCCGTTTCTCCCCGGGAGACCCACACCAGGGTCTCTATAAAACCAGAAAATTCATATCCTGCTGGTATTCCATAAAAGCGAATACCATAATCTTTTTCTCCTTCTACCACTATAGCCGGTATTTTATCAATGCCATAAAGATCTGCTTTATCTTTATCCAAAATAAAGTTATAAATCTCGAGATGCAGAAGAGGAGAGAGAGCCACCACCTCTTCTAAAAGTGAGCGCACACTGTGACAGGTTTCACATTCTAATTCCTGGGTAAAAAACTTCAAGTTCACCCGGCGAGATAAGTTTTCCTTCAAAAAATTGACCAGAGTTTCTTTATCCTTATCCTGCAAAAACAAATCCATCACTCCTATCCTAAGATACTTTCCAGCCTTCTTTGGAAACCCGGGAGATTATCTAAGTCCCCGCCAGGGCAGTCCTCACCATAGCGCAAAAAACCTTGACGGTCGACCAGAAACACTGCCCATCGAGCTAGATAATCTTTATCCCACACTCCAAAAGCTTTAATCACTTGAGCGGAAGGATCGCTCCACAGAGGGAAAGGAAGGTTGTTCCGCTCTATAAACTCTCGGTGGGTAAAGAAAGTGTCTGAGCTTATAGGTATCAAAATACCTTTCCTTTTTTCCACTTCTTCCTTTAAAGAAAGGTAGCGAGGAAGCATCTGGCTTCCCTGAGGACTGAACACCGAATCGAAAAAGAGAACCACTCCCCCCTTACCCCTAAGGAGCTGGGAAAGAAGGACTGCATTACCAGTGGTATCAATTAGCCAACCATCAGGGGAAGGCCTATCCAGACAGGGTTTATTCTGCCACAGAAAATACAGGACCTCTTCCATAAAGAAAGGAAGGTCATCAGGACCCTGAGCAGTAATAATATTTCCATCCACTACCACTGGCGAATCGGTAAAATCTCCTCCTGCATTATTTACATCATCTCTAATAGAGAAGAGTCCCGTTATTCTTTTTCCTCTTACAATGTCAGCAGAGACCAGTACCCAGGGACCCCGGGAAATAGTTCCCACCAATTTTCCTCCCTGATAAAATTCCCTTACTAAATTGAGCACCACAGGAAGACGACGCAGATAATCAGGAGCAAAACCACCGGGAATGATCACCCCGTCAAAATCTCGGGTATTAACTAAGGAAATAGCCATTTCTGCTCGCGCCGGAAACCCATGACGGCCATAAAAAGTCTCCTCTACATTGACTCCCACCAGCTTGGCCTCTATTCCCGATTCTCGCAAGCGAAGCAGAGGATACCACAGCTCCAGCTCTTGATATTGACTCTCTACTAAAACTATTATCCGGCGCACCGCCAATTTTTAGCCCCCCTTTTCCTGTAACTCCCGTCTCATATTCTGAAGACGCAAAAAATGTTTTTTCTCCTCCTCGATCACTTTATCTAACCATTCTCTCTTCTGTGGAGAAACCATGGGAATAAGTCCTTGATAAAAAAGGATACTTTCTTTCTCTATCTCTATGCCCACTTCTAAGGCATCCTCCATCTTTATCCCTGCCGGGGTAAGATTTACCCCTTTCAATACTTTGTCCAGAATTCCACTTTCTACAATCGCCCCCAGATAGTTGATGCTCTCGTCAGCAGTAGAGAAGGGAATTTCTCGGCCTTCATTAAGCTCTTTCTGAAGATGAGTAAAAAATTCCAAGTGCCTTTTTTCTTCTTCTTTTAAGAAGGAAAAGATCTCTCGAGCAGAGGAAGAGGAAGCTAATTGCATCAGTCGGTTATAAAAATCTATACCCCTTTTTTCTAACTCCCTGGCCATTTCCAGGATTTCATAGGGAGAAAAACGCAAAACCAAGTTTACTACCCCCCTTTTTATCTAACTATCGAGTGATGAGAGAAGCACATCTTGTAACTTCCCTCATCACTCGATATATCATGAAATATACAACACCTAAAAATAAATAAGTATCCTCACTAAATGGACCTCCTTCTGCTCTGGATAACGCGTAACTCCCACAGTTACCCTGCCGGTGGTCCCCAGCAAAGTTCACAAATATTCAGACTCAGAGAAGACCTTGCTACTTGGGAATCTTATCAAGCTTTACCTGCACTACCCAAAAGCTCACATTTAGAAATGTACATTTTCTTAAGTTCTTCCCGAGCATAACCCAGATATTTGCGAGGATCAAATTCTTTGGGATTTTCAGCTAAATATTTCCGAATCATAGCCGTCATTACCAGTCGCCCGTCAGAATCGATATTAATTTTGCACACTGCCGATTGAGCAGCACGACGCACCTGGTCTTCAGGTACACCAACGGCATCTTCTAGCGCTCCTCCATATTGATTAATAATATCTACATATTTCTTCAAGACTGAAGAGGCTCCATGAAGTACAATTGGGAAACCAGGAAGTCGACGCTCTACTTCCTCTAAAATATCAAAGCGGAGAGTGGGAAAAGGCTCCCCCGGTTTAAGCTTAAATTTATAGGCTCCGTGAGAGGTGCCGATGGAAATAGCTAAACTATCTACCCCTGTCCGGCCCACAAAATCCTCCACCTGGGCTGGGTCAGTATAGTGGGAAACTTCAGAAGAAACGTGTTCTTCAATCCCGGCTAAAACCCCCAGCTCCCCCTCTACGGTCACATCACGGGGATGAGCATAGTCCACTACTTTTTTGGTTATAGCCACATTTTCCTCATAAGGAAGATGAGAACCGTCAATCATCACATTGGAAAATCCATAGTCCACGCAGGATTTTGCTAACTCAAAAGAATCTCCATGATCCAGGTTCAAAGCGATAGGGATATTACTTCCCATTTCTCGAGCCATCTCAACTGCTCCAGGAACCATATAGCGCAACAGGGTTTGATTGGCATACTGACGGGCACCCTTGGAAATTTGCAAAATCACTGGTGAGTTACATTCTACACAGGCAGTGATGATGGCCTGC
>JAKPIQ010000059.1 GCA_029549715.1 Candidatus Atribacteria bacterium
CAACTTTATAATTCCTCCCTCTATTGCTGAGAATCCAGAAGCTAAAAAACTATTTAGTGAAGCCATAGAAGAAGATAAAAAAATTTATCAGGAGCTAGTAAATCTGGGAATACCTCAAGAAGATGCTCGTTATATGATGGCGCAAGGTGTAGCTACTAACCTGGTTTTTTCGGCTAACGCCCGAGAGTTATTACACATTTTTAGCCTGCGGCTATGCAATAGAGCCCAGTGGGAAATCAGAGAGTTAGCCCAGAAAATGTTAGAATTAGTAAAAGATATAGCTCCCGCCATCTTCGAGGGGGCTGGACCTCCTTGTGTGGAGGGAGAATGTCGAGAAGGAGAGAATAGTTGTGGAAAACCATGGAAACAGAGAGAGAAATCCGGCAAAATTTGACGTAGGAGGACAGGCCCTCATTGAGGGAGTGATGATGCGTAGCCCTTTTCGCTTAGCTATGGCAGTACGCAAACCTGACGGTGATATCGCCTTAGAAGTAAAAGAGCAAAAACCTATTACTCAGAAATATCGCTTTCTTGCCTGGCCTGTAATCAGAGGGATAGTGGGTTTAGTTGATTCTTTAGTAGTAGGCATCCAGGCCCTTTCTCATTCTGCTTCTCTGGCACTGGATGAAGAAGAAGAACAGCTAACCAGTGCCGATATTGCTCTTTCTATTTTATTGGCTGTGGGAATAGCTGTCGGATTATTTATAGCTTTGCCCACCTTTCTCTCTTCCCTGGTAGACCAGTTTATATCTTCTACTTTTCTCTACAACCTGGTGGAAGGATTAATTCGTATAGGAATTTTCTTAGCTTATTTATTTCTGATAGCCCAGATGAAAGACATAAGAAGAGTGTTCGAATACCATGGGGCAGAACATAAAGCCATTTTCACCTGGGAAAATGGGGAAGAACTCACTCCCCAAAATGCCCGGAAATTTACTACTCTTCATCCTCGCTGTGGAACTAACTGGTTAATTATAGTGTTGATAATTAGCATATTTGTTTTTTCTCTGCTGGGCAGGCCAGGGTTGGTTATGAGAATAGTAAGCCGGGTATTGCTCATTCCTCTGGTAGCGGGCTTGGCTTATGAGGCAATAAAGTTTCTATCCCGATATCAAGATAATCGTTTGGCTTATATTTTAACTCTTCCCGGTTTACTTCTACAGCGTATCACTACTCGAGAACCAGATGATAGTCAATTAGAGGTGGCTTTTGCCGCTTTGAAAGGTAGCTTAGGAGAGGATGTTTATGTGGCGGGAGAAAATAGAAGAGATAGTTGAGGAATATCAAGATTTAACTCAAAAAATAGCCGATCCCCAACTAATTAAGGATATGGTTGCTTACCGGAATCTAACTCAAACTATGGCTGAAATAGAGCCTATAGTAGAAAAATATGAGGAATACCAGAAAAAAGAAAGGGAGCTGGAAGAAAATAAGGAACTTCTTCACATAGAAACCGACCCTGAATTCCGTACTCTTTTAGAAGAGGAGATAGAAAAGCTTAAAACTTCCCTTGAAGATTTAGAAGAGGAACTTAAAATAATGCTCATCCCCCGGGACCCTCGAGATGAAAAAAACACCTTAGTAGAGATTAGAGCCGGCACAGGAGGAGAAGAAGCTGCTCTTTTTGTAGCTGACCTTTTTCGAATGTACAGTCGTTATGCGGAGCGCAACGGATGGAAAGTGGAGGTAATGAGCTCTAACCCTACAGAGCTAGGAGGATTCAAAGAAATAATATTTGCTGTAGAAGGAAAAGGAGCTTATAGTAAGTTTAAATTTGAAAGTGGAGTACACCGGGTGCAAAGAGTCCCGGTAACTGAAGCGGGAGGTCGCATCCATACCTCTACAGCTACGGTAGCAGTATTACCTGAAGCTGATGAGGTAGATGTAGAGATTAAACCTGAAGACTTGCGAGTGGACGTGTATCGCTCTTCAGGTCCAGGAGGGCAAAGTGTCAACACCACCGATTCTGCCGTTCGGATTACTCATATCCCCACCGGAATGGTGGTAACTTGCCAGGACGAAAAATCCCAACACAAAAATAAGGCTAAAGCCTTGAGAATTTTACGTAGCCGTTTACTGGAACTGGAAAGAGAAAGCCAAAAAGAAGAAATAGACCGGGAAAGAAAGACTCAAATTGGTAGCGGGGAACGAAGTGAAAGAATTCGTACCTATAATTTTCCTCAAAATCGGGTTACCGATCACCGAATTAACTTGACTTTATATCGTCTGGAATCCATCCTGGAGGGTGAATTAGACGAAATAATCGAGGCTCTGGCAGCAGAAGAAAAAATGAGAACTTTAGAGAAAGTGATTTAAAATGCCCTCGGTTAAAGAAGTATGGCAAAAATTGGTAAAAGATCTAAAAGGTCACTCCTGTTCTTCTCCCACACGAGAGGCGCGCCTGCTTCTGGCTTCTATTTTAGAAGTGGAGCCTTCTCGAGTATATCTTTTATGGGATGAGGAGCTCCCGGAAGAAAAATTAACTCGCCTGCAAACTCTTCAAAAAGAGCGCCGGCGAGGCGTTCCCATCCAGTATCTCACCGGAGAATGGGATTTTCTCTCTCTTCCTTTTCGATTAAAAAGAGGCGTGTTCATCCCCCGCCTGGACACTGAAAGCTGGGTAGAAGAGGCTATTCTCTACTTTCGCTCGTTAGAGAAAGAAAAAATAACCATCTGTGATATGGCTTGTGGAAGTGGAGTAATCGGCATATCTTGTGCCTTCTGGGTAGAGAACCTCTACCTGTATGGAGTGGATATTTCCCCCCAAGCAGTAGAACTGGCAAGGGAAAATGCCCGCCTTTTAGGAGTGGAGCAAAGAAGTATTTTTCTTCTTTCCGATCTTTTTACCACCTTTTCTACTCTCCCCCCTCCGCAGTTTGATGCCATTCTTTCTAACCCCCCTTATATCAGGGAAGAAGACTGGGATTTTCTACCTCCTGAGGTTAAACTCTATGAGCCTAAAGAGGCGCTTGTCGCCGGAGAGGAAGGACTGGATATAATAGAGAGAATCTTGCAAGAAGGAGAACCTTTCTTAAAAGAAGGAGGATTGTTTTTCTTAGAACACGACCCCCATCAGAAAGAAGCCATCGAAAAACTGGCAGATACTTTTTCCTTAGAATATCTGCGTTCTATTCCTGACCTCACCGGAAAGGAAAGAGCCAGCATAATTCAGAAAAGGAGGAAAAAATGAAAATAGTTGTAGGTAGTGACCACGGAGGCTTCGACTTAAAAGAAGATCTTAAAGCTTTTCTCACCGAGCTGGGACATGAGGTGGAAGATTACGGAGTTTATGATGCCCAATCCAGCGACTACCCCGATGTGGCCTTTCGGGTAGCAGAAGATGTAGCAAAAGCCCCGGAGAAAAAGGGGATATTAATATGCGGAACCGGTATTGGCATGTCCATTGCCGCCAATAAAGTTAAAGGAGTAAGGGCTTCTCTGTGCCATGACACTTTTTCTGCCCGTTGCGCCCGGGAAGATAATGACGCCAATATTCTCACCTTGGGAGGAAGAGTACTGGGAAAAGGATTGGCTCGAGAAATCGCTCGAATATGGTTGGAAGCCAGTTTTACCGGAGGAAGACATGCTCGCCGGCTGGGAAAAATAGAGAAATATGAAAACAGTAAGAGATAGACCGGATTGGGATACCTATTTTATGTCTATTGCCCATCTGGTGAGCACTCGCTCTACGTGTCTACGACGCCAGGTGGGAGCGGTCATGGTGCGGGACAAACAAATCCTGACTACCGGTTATAATGGAGTTCCCCGAGGGATAACTCACTGCACTCTGGATACCTGTCTGCGCAGCTCAAAAAATATTCCCTCTGGCCAGCAACAGGAGCTATGTCGAGGATTGCATGCCGAACAAAATGCTATAATTCAGGCAGCTCTACATGGGGTGAGCACCAAGGAAGCCACTCTATACTGTACTCACCAACCTTGCGTTTTATGTGCTAAAATGTTAATTAACGCTGGAATAGTTAGAATAGTGTATAAAAATTCTTATCCCGATCCTTTAGCTGATGAAATGTTAAAAGAAGCGAGAGTGGAAATGTGTACCTGGGAGGGGAAGGTGATAAACTATTGAAGCAGGTGCTATTGTTTAGCTTTCTATCTTGTATTTTAGCTCTGGCTATAGTCCCCCTTATCATCCGTTTCAGCGAAAAGAAAAAGTGGCTGGATATGCCAGACGGAAAGAGGAAAATCCATACCAAACCCATTCCCTGTGGGGGAGGAATTGCTGTTTTTGTTGCTTTCTTTTTAACTGTTTTTTTTCTCTCTCGGGGGAGAGATTTCCCTTTCCCTTATTTTCTTTTCATGGGAGGGGGAGTGATATTTCTCACCGGTTTAGTGGATGACCTTTTATCTTTACCTCCCTGGGGAAAACTTGCAGGACAGGTTTTGGGTGCTCTCATTCTCATCAAAGGAGGAGTAACCATTCAGTTCTTTACTCTTCCATGGGATAAAATGATTTATCTGGGTAACTGGAGTTATCCTCTAACTCTCTTTTGGATAGTGGGAGTAACCAATGCTCTGAACCTCATCGATGGTCTGGATGGTTTATCCGCTGGTGTAGGAGCCATCGCCTCTTTTACTCTGGGGATTATCGCCTGGCAAGAGGGAAGAATAGAACCGGCAATATTGTCTTTCCTTCTAACCGGAGCTACCACTGGATTTTTATTTTACAATTTTCCCCCTGCCAAAATCTTTATAGGAGACAGTGGTGCGCTGTTTCTGGGGGGGATGCTGGCTACTATATCAATACAGGGAGCAGTAAAAGGCGCCGCTACTTTTACTTTGGCTGTCCCTATTTTAATTTTAGGAGTTCCCATCCTCGATACCTTTTTTGCTATCGTTCGGAGAAGCAAAAACCACCTACCAGTATCCTCTGCCGACCGAGGACATCTTCACCACCGTCTGTTAGAGAGAGGATACTCACAGAGAAAAGCAGTAGTTTTATTTTATGGAATAAGCATCTTTTTTGGACTGATAGCCATACTTATCAACAATTTCGTCCAGAATAGTACCTATTCCCTTCTTTTGCTTCTGTTTCTTTTTGCTTTCTTCTGGCAGTGGGGGAAAAACCTGGGAGTGCTAGACCTACCAGGAGGAGAAAAAACCGTTGAAAAAAGTTAAGATTTTTTTTATTTTAGGCACTCGCCCGGAAGTGATAAAGTTAGCTCCGGTTATTTCATCTCTTTCTCAAGAACAAGAGTTTGAAGTTAAAATTATCAACACTGGCCAGCACCGGGATATGGCTGGCTCTTTTCTTTGCCTCTTTGGCCTCTCTCCTCACTACAATCTGGACGTCATGACTGCTAAGCAATCTCTTTTTTATCTCACCTCCCAAATCATAAAAGGATTAGAAGAAATTTTTTCTAAAGATAAGCCAGATTTAGTCATAGTGCAGGGAGACACTACCAGCGCTTTTTGCGGAGCTCTTTCTGCTTTTTACAGCCAGATAAACTGTGCTCATGTGGAAGCAGGATTACGCACCGGAGAAAAATATAGCCCTTTTCCTGAGGAAATGAACCGGGTCTTGATCACCAGACTTGCAGATCTCCACTTTGCCCCTACTCCCCGCTCCCGAGAAAACCTCCTTCGAGAAGGAATAGAAGAGGAAAAAATCTACATCACCGGTAACACCATAGTAGATACTCTTTTTCAGGTTCTGGAAAAAGATTTTCCTTTCCAAAACGAAATCCTCCTTCAGGAAATAGGAAAAGAAAACAACCTGAAAATAGTAACAGTTACTGCTCACCGCCGAGAAAACTGGGAAACAGGAATAGAAGAGGTGGTGCAAGCACTCCAAATTTTGGGGGAAAAATTCCCGGAGATAAAAATTTTCTTTCCTCTTCACCCCAATCCAGTGGTAAGAGATAAAATCATTCCCCACCTTTGTGCTATTCCTCAGGTTTTTCTCTTAGAGCCACTTAACTACTTTGATTTTGTAAAACTCCTGTCCCAAAGCTCTCTTTTAATCACTGATTCAGGAGGAGTACAGGAAGAAGCTTCTGCTCTGGGAATCCCAGTTTTAATCACTCGAGACTTTACCGAAAGACCTGAAGTGGTAGAAGCAGGCATTGGACATCTGGTAGGTTGTAACCGGGAAAAAATTGTATCTCTGGCTACTCAGCTTCTGGAGGAAGGAGGAGAAACAAAGAGCCGGTCAATTTTTGGTGACGGCCAAGCTTCCTGGCGAATTACCCAGATTTTACGAAGTTTTTTAAAATTGGATTCTTCAGAGTTTAAAGAATTTACTCCCCAATAAACCCACCTGTTTAGCTACCAAGGTTGCACCTCACCCCAGAGAGAAACAATCAGGAAAAACAGCTTACCCTCTACACAAGAGCTTCAGTCCTTCTGATAAAAACGGTTGGGAAAATCTGGCACTAAACCCTGGAATTTTAAGTGGTTTTCCTCAATGTTACCTTAATATCCTTCATTCCCCGCTAAGCCTTACTCCGTTTAAACAACCAATTAATCACCTTTTCATCTTCATAGGCGGGGATCCATGAAGAGTGAGCACTCCATCCTTTAGATTCGAGATGGTCTTTGAGAAACTCAGTATATTTCACCCTTCCACCTATTTCCACCAAATTTCTCACTACCTCTCTGGATAAAGAAACAGGAACCAATGGATCATCTTCGGCATGGAACACCCAAACAGGAATATCTTTAATTCTATCTACCTTTCTCGGGTCTCCCCCTCCACATATGGGGATAGCGCCAGCAAACAGTTCAGGATGCTCCATAATCATCGCCCAGGTCCCAAATCCTCCCATGGATAATCCAGTGACGTATATTCTATTTGAATCTATGTTATATCGAGAAACCAAATCTTTAATTAAGCAAGACACCGAAAGCAGCTCATCACCAGGTTCAAAAGGATCTCCTCCAGATAATAACTTTGTCCAGCTACTATCGGGAGAGCATTGAGGAGCCAACACAAAACAACGGTGCACCGCCTGGTGCCCGGGTTGAGCCCAGACCACTGCCCCCTTATTTCCTGCTAGCTGGATATAATTATCTCTTCCTCTCTCACCCGCTCCATGCAGGAATACTACTAAAGGATATTTTTTATCAGAGCCAATGTTTTGGGGAATAAAAAACCGGTAAGGCACTTCTGCGCCTGACTCTTCATCTACATACACCGAAGCTGAAAAATCGTCAATTACAAGGTGTTTTTCATCGGTATTTTGAGCGGTAAAAGGAGCGACAGTTTTTCCGCCTCCAGTCGATATAGCTATCTTCTGAGTCACAGTATAGTTTAACTTCACTCTAGTAGAAAGAAAGGTATCTGAAGAAAAGGAAATCGTTTTAGCAATTGCATCTTCAGGATCTAACTCTATAACTACAAACCTGCCCCCCGCAGGCAGGGAAGGGGGAACCAGGTCCCCGGTATTATTAGCATATACTCTTTTAATGGTTCTTGCCACCGGTCCCTCTTTTGTTTCAGCTTCTACCATGTAGGTCTCAGAGGTGAGTTTACCACCGTCGATTTCACAATCATATTCCACAAGTACTGCATATACCTTTTCCCCTTCTGGAAACACTCTGGTTACTAAAGTAATCTTGCCCACTTTTCTTTCTACCTCCTTTTGGTGTTTCTCGTATTATACCATCTCAATTGCCACTTCAAATTTTATAGCTTTTATTCATGATGTGACTGTAATTCAGACTCTCGAAAACTCTCCTGACCTACAAACCAGCAGATAAAATAAATCTATAAAGATTGGGAGGAGAAAGAGCACGTCTTAAAAAATTGAAGAGACATCCAATGGGTGAAGAAACTTACCAAAGAAAAAACATTTCCTCCTGTCCTTTTATGTTTTTAATCTCTCTTCTTTAATCTTACTTCTTAACTGTCCTACATTTTCTCAGCGCAGTTTTTAACCTTTTTGTTCCTTTCTTTTTTGCTTACACCGTAGGCTGTTCGTGCTCGCGATAACGCCAGAGTGAGACAGGAGAGTAAGCGATAAAGCCCGAGCCCTTAATTCAAGATTACAAGAGGATATAGAGTTTCCCGAAATCTTGTATAATAAGAAAAGGAGGTGAGAGAATGGAAGTCAAAATAGGAAAGTGCCGCCTAATAATTAAACAGGGAGATATAACCAAAGAAGACACCGATGCCATCGTGAACGCCGCCAATACTCGTCTGGCAGGAGGAGGAGGAGTAGATGGAGCTATTCATCGAGCGGGGGGACCAGAAATTGCTGAACAATGCCGAAAAATAGGAAGCTGTCCTACAGGAGGGGCAGTAATAACTACCGGAGGGCTTCTGCCTGCTAAGTACGTAATTCACGCTGTGGGGCCAATCTACCGGGGAGGAAAAGGAAAAGAAGCTGAGCTCCTGCGGAGTGCCTATCTTTCCAGCTTAGAATTAGCTGATAAATATAATTTGCGTTCCGTGGCTTTCCCCTCTATATCCACCGGTGCTTACGGTTATCCCATAAAAGAAGCTTCTCTCATTGCCCTGCAGGCCATAATTGACTTCTGCCAAAGTCATCCTCAAACGAGCTTAGAAGAGATCCGCTTTGTTTTATTCACTCCTCACGATAAGGAAGTCTATATTCAAAGTTTAGAAGAGCTAATGGAAAACTTCCCTCAGTAAAAATTCAGCACTCTGGCGAAAAGCTCGAGAGCGGTGACTGTAACGATTTTTAAACTCAGAACCCAACTCGGCAAAAGTTTTTCCCTCCGGGGGAAAGACAAAAATGGGGTCATAGCCAAAGCCCGCCTCCCCTCGGGCCTCTTCAGCAATGTAGCCTTCACACACTCCCCGAAATATTTCTTCTCCTCTCTCCCACACCAGGGCCACCACACAGACAAAGCGAGCTGTGCGCTTTTGTTGTGGAACTCCTTGCAGAAGCTCGAGAAGCAGGGATATCTTATCTCCCGGAGAGGCATTCTCTCCTCCCCAGCGAGCGGAATATAGCCCTGGTGCTCCCTCCAGATAGTCCACCTCTAATCCCGAGTCTTCCCCCAAGGAGATTTTCCCGGTCTTTTCAAACCCTCTCCGGGCTTTCAGGAGAGCATTAAGAGCGTAACTTTCTCCTTTTTCTTCCACTGTTCCTACATCGCAAACTTCATAAATACTTCTCACTGAGATAGAGAAAGGAGAAAGAATGTCTTTTACTTCTCGAAGTTTCCCCTCGTTCCGGGTGACCAAGTATACCTCACCCTTCAAGGTAGACCCCTTTTTAGCAGCTTTTTCTCTAAAGCCACTATCTCCCCAATTCCCTTCTGAGCTAAATCCAGAAGGTGGTTTAATGTCTCTCGAGAAAAAGGACTTCCTTCTGCAGTACCTTGAATCTCAACCATTTTTCCTCCACCAGTCATTACCACATTCATGTCCACCTGAGCAATGGAATCTTCTTCAAAGCTTAAATCTAAAAGTTCCTTACCCCCTACCACCCCCACACTAATAGCTCCTAAGTAATCTTCCACAATGCCTCCTGCAGATAGCATTCCTCGATCTATGCAATTCCACAGAGCTTCAACCAGGGCCACAAAAGCCCCGGTTATGGACCAGGTCCTGGTACCTCCATCAGCCTGAATAACGTCACAATCAATTATGATGGTTCTCTCTCCCAGCTTTTCGAGGTTAACTACCGAGCGCAAAGCTCTCCCCACTAACCTCTGGATTTCGTGAGTTCTTCCCCCCACCTGTCCTCTTATCGATTCTCTTGAACTACGAGTGGTAGTGGCTCGAGGAAGCATAGCATATTCTGCAGTAATCCAGCCTTGACCACTATTGCGCAAAAAGGGAGGGACCTTATTCTCTACCGAAGCAGCACAAACAATACGATTGTTACCCGCTTCCACTAAAACTGAACCTTCAGCATATTGAAGATAATTAAGGTGTATCTCTACTGGCCTTAACTCATCAGGCTGGCGACGGTCCGGCCTTCCCCTCCAGGTCTCCCTATCTCGGTGAAAATAAAAATTTCCTAATTCTTGAAAATTATTGAACTTTGGCAATCAATCTTTCATCCCTTTCTAAAGGTTGAGAAATATCTATGTGCCCACATAAAGTGGGAACTTCTTCCCCATCAATTAAAATTTTTACCCTCCTGACCTCTGGAAAAGCGGTCAAAGTGTCGACAATGGCGTAAACACTTAAGAGTTCTTGAGAAGTCCCTCCTGATTGGTTTTCAGCCATTTCCGCACTCAAATCCACATAAACAATGTCTCCTTCTAAGAAAACCGCATTAAGACGAGTAGAAGAAGGTATAGGATTAAATAAAGAACGATCCCGAGGCCCTTTTAACAGCTCTTCTAATATTTGTTCCATCCATTTATCGTCTTTTTTAATTTTCCTCTTTTCCCCTACCAGGGCAGTAAAATCAGGATTAGTAAAGTAAATAATTACTTCTTCTTCAGGAAATAGCGGAGGCAGCTCACCCAGTTCTTCCTCAGGAGGAGAAACTGGAGGAGAGGGGGGAACTTCCGAAGGCCCACGATAGCGCAATATCAGCTCTCCAAAATAAAGAACAGCAAAAAAGATAGCCAGACCCACCAGAACATAAAACCAAGCCGGCCAGGAAGGTTCTTTCTCTTTATACTTTTTTCGAGGAGATGAACGTTGGTTATCCACTCTATTCTCCTAAAAAGCTCTTAAACTTAGGATTTCGGCTAAAATCGTCTACTGCCTGGGCGATAGCCTGGGCTACTTTTTCCTGGAAAGAGGAAGAAGCTAATTTTTTGGCCTCTTCCACATTGCTTAAAAATCCCACTTCCACCAAACAAGCCGGGTAATACATTCCATCCAAAACCACCAGAGGCGCTTCCTTTAACCCCCGATTAATTTGCCCGGTAACAGAAGAAATTTTCCCTACCATTATTTTACCCAATTCAGCGCTGACTTCCCGACTACTCTGATAATAGGCAGAAGAGAGAATATTACCCACCCGATTGATGTCTTCCGGACTTCTTTGTTCCAGGAAAAGCTGATTCTCCCGACCAGCTACCTCAGCTGCTCCTTCTCCTCGAGGCTTCACCCCTCCTACAAATACTTCCACTCCCGTGGCTTGAGGATTGGGAGAAGCATTGCAATGGATGCTCAAGAAAACAAAAGGTCGCCGGTCATTAGCCACTCGATATCTCTCATTTAAAGAAGGGTAAGTATCTTGAGAACGGGTCAGAAAGACCTGATATCCTTTATTTTCTAAAGCCATCTTTAGTTTTTGAGAAATAGCTAATACGATATCTTTTTCTCTATAGCCATGGTATACACAACCGGGGTCTCCTCCTCCATGACCCGGGTCTATAACCACCACTTTAGTATTGATCTCATTATAGGAAAGACCAGGAGCTTCCTGGGAAGGCGGAGAAACGGAAGGAAGCTCAACCTTAGGCGGCGCCTGGGGACTCACAGCGGGCTTCTCTTTAGCTGAATCTTCCACTTTCACTTCTACCAGAGAAACCAGGTCAAAATAGACGCGGGGATTATCTCCAGGTAATTTTTTTTCTTCTTTAACTTGCACAGGATTCTGCAACCATAGGTTAACCCTCAAGCCTTCTGCGGTTTTTACCACTTCTATGCGGTCTATTCTTCCATCACCTATTACAAGGGGAGACAGAGGTTGCTGCCAGTCACAATTCCAAAGATCGATAGTCATCCTGTTTTCCTGCCGGTCTATACGATAAGAATAGGAAGGAACCCCTCCTTGAAAATCAAAAGTAACCCGGGTCCTCATTTCCTCAGAATAAGAATGAAAACGCACTCCGGAAAGAAGAAGGGAATAATATTTTTCCTCTGCAGGGGAGGGAGCTACCTCCGCAGAAGGAACAGCAGGAGAGAGAGAAGGGTAAAAATTAAAACCAAAAAGTTGACTCAAAAAATCTAAAGAGACGTAGGGAGTATCTCTTTCTATGAACACCTCCCCCTCCAGGGGAACCTCTTTACCGTTACACACTGCCACCCCTTTATCCAGGGAGAGAACCCAGGCCGTGCCCTTAAAACCCAGATTTATCTTATTCATGATGGGAGAATAGTAAACAATCCCTCCTATCTCCCGGAATAGCTCTTCTACATTTACATAACTCCTGCCCTGGCGAGTTTTGACCTCCGCTTCCGAGAAGAAACGCTCTTCCTCCCAGCTCAGCTGAACTTGAGCCTCCAGAGAAGAGGAAAAAGAGAGGGAAAAAAGAGCTAAAAAAATAACAAAACCTATGCCCCTAAAAAGGGGCGATTTCTCCCGTGTCATCATTGTCTAGAGGAATATCTTCCAGTTCTCCCAGTGGTGCTTCTTCACCTTCGTAGGTAAATGGTTCTGCCTCCTCCATCCTAAATTTACCTTCCGATCCCATAAATTCTTCTACCTCTTCCTGAGCTATCCCCCGAGGAGGACTCAAAAACTGAATATTTTCTGCCCTGATTTCATAGGAAGTACGACGATTACCATTGCGGTCTTCCCAGGAACTAGAACGTAACTCTCCCACCACTGCTACCCGGCTACCTTTATGGAGGTAGCGAGCACAAACCTCAGCTAACTTAGACCAGGCAGATACAGGGATATAGGTCACTTCTTCCACCATCCCCTGCCTACCTTGATAACGCCGATTCATGGCAATGCTGAATCGACAAACCGGTGTTCCCTGAGGAGTATAACGCAGGTCGGGCTCTCGAGTTAGATTTCCAATTCCAAAGAAGTAATTGATATCCCGAGACATGAAAAATAGCCCCCTATCTCCATATTTAAAATTGTTTTTTCTGGTATGAGTTTAACATATTATTCCCCATTATCAAATAGACAAGAGATTTTTTCTTTAAAGTATTATAATAAGATTCGCAAATTCAATTTTATCACAGTATAAGACTTTAGCAAAAATTAGTGAAATTAAATCACTATTAAAAATAGAAAAGGTGACGGCAATGAGTTGTTTCTTGTTTATTACCCAGGGAGAAGTGGAAGAAAAGCTATCTATAGTAGTTTATCAGCAGATTAAAAATTTTCGTCCGGAGGTAAAAATATTTTTTTTTACTCTCGATGAACCTGGGAGATGGCAGAAAAAAGGGTTTGCCGAAATCGAAACTAAAGACCACTCCTTGTGGTATTCTATACCAAGGCTTAAAAAACAAGCTACCATTTATCATGCTTTGAAAAGAAGAAGGAAATTCACAGAAGAGATAGTTCTCTGGAGCGACAACCCTTTTTTTCTGCTCCCCCTTTTCCTCCTGACTGGTAAAAAAGCCATATTTGTTCCCGTAGTTAAAAACCTTAAATTTTCCTTATCTTTCTGGCACATTGCTTTTCTTCGTTTCTTCTCTTCGGTGGTCTTAACCACCGATCGGGAATTGGTTCATAATCTACGCCAGAAAAATATACCAGCCTATTTCGTAGGCAATCTCTTGGCTGACCTTCTACCACCTTCAGAGTTTCTTTTTCTGCACGGAGAAAAACCCATTTATGCTCTATTTCCTCGAGAAGAAAAATTCTCTTCCGACCTAAAGTTTTTTCTAGACTTAGTAGAGCGAATATTTACAGATACTAAAGCTTATTTCATTTCAGCCATTCCTGGTAAAATAAAAACTGCGGAGATAGCCAATGTAGGAGAAGAGAAAGGATGGCGGTGGAGAAAAAGCTTGGAGGGGGATATAATAGAAGGATATTTGGAAAGGGGAGAGCTATATTTAAATCTCACCCGTTTCCGAGAGGAGGCTTTGTGGCAATCTGATCTGGTGGTGAGCCCTGATGATTTCTCTATAATCCAGGCTACCGGCATAGGCAAAAAAGTTCTTCCCGTTTCTAATCTTAACCCGGAGGAAGCGGCTTTGCTGCTACGTAGCCCCCAGCATCTTTTTGAATACAATCAACTTATCTCTTCTCGATATGGAAGAAAGGGAGGAATAGAAAAAATCTCTGCTTATCTATTACAGGGAGTAGTAAAAGATCAAAACTTTCTAAAATAATTTTACAAACAGAAAAGGGTGATTCATATGTTAGGATTAGTGCCTTGGGATATCGATCGAAGGCTGCAGGTGTTTCTAGAAGAAGACTTGGGATTTGGAGATATTACCACTCAAGGCTTGGGTGAGTTAGGAGCCAAGATGGTAAAAGCTAAAATCACGGCTAAAAAAGAGGGTGTAATGGCGGGAGGATATTTTGCTCTTCGAGTGTTCAGCCTTCTTGATTCCCAGATAAAGGGAGAAATAAAAATCCGGGATGGGCAAATATTTTCCCCTCAAGAAATATTATTAGAAATAGAAGGACCAGCACGAGCTATCCTCATGGGAGAGAGAACCGCCTTAAACCTCTTGCAACGTCTATGTGGCATTGCCACTAAAACTCGAGAATTGATAAAATTAGTAGAAGACTTACCGGTGAAGGTAGCTGACACTCGAAAGACCAGTCCGGGATTGCGAATATTCGAAAAATATGCAGTGAGATGCGGAGGAGGAGTAAACCACCGTCTGGGACTTTATGATTGTGCTTTGATCAAAGATAACCATATTGCTCTTTGCGGATCGGTAAAAGAAGCGCTTGAAGAAATCCGCCCCGCTCTTCCTTTTACAGCCAAAATAGTGGTAGAATGCACTACTTTAGCGCAGGTGCAAGAAGCCTTAGAAGGAAAAGCAGATATCATCATGTTAGACAATATGAGTGTAGAAAATATCAGGGAAGCGGTTAAAATAGTTAAAGGTCAGGCAATCCTGGAAGCCTCTGGAAATATCAATCCTGCTAATATCCGTGAAGTAGCAGAGCAGGGAGTGGATATAATCTCCTCTGGTTATATTACCCACCATGCTACCTGGATTGATATGAGCTTGAAGATGGAAGAATATGTCTCATAACTATGATGCACTAATCATTGGCAATGGTATTGCAGGGAGCAGTGCAGCTCTTTTTTTAGCCGAAGCGGGACAGCGGGTTTTACTTATTACCAAAGGAGAACACTTAAAAGAAACCAACACTGCTAAGGCTCAAGGAGGCATAGTCTTTCGAGGAGAGAATGACCACCCCTCTTCCCTCATCCAGGATATTATGGAAGCCTCAGCGCACACATCCTACACCCCCAGCGCCCGGCTGGTAGCTCACCTGGGTCCCCTTCTAGTACAAAGATTACTAATTGACCGCTTACAGATCCCTTTTGACCGAAGGAATGGAAAATGGGATCTCTTTCGAGAGGGTAACCACTCTACCCGCCGTATTCTCCACGTCAAAGACTATACCGGAAAAGCTATTCAAAAAGCTCTTAATGAAGCCGTTCTCCGTGAACCACTAATTAAAGTGTGCAAGAACTCTCTGGTATTAGACCTCATTATCTCTTCTCACCACACTCCTCACCCAGAAAAACGCTACTTACCCCTGGAGTGTCTGGGAGCTTACATCTGGGAGAAAGAAAATAATGAGGTAGTCTCGGTTCTGGCTTCTGCCACTCTTTTAGCTACCGGGGGGTTAAGCGAAATCTATCGCTATTCTTCAGGAGGTCCCTGGAACACTGGAGACGGGTTTGCCATTGCCCACCGAGCAGGTGCTCGCCTGAGTAACATGGAATATATCCAGTTTCATCCCACCCTTCTCTATACCCCCCAATACTCTTCTTCTTTTCTCATTTCCGAATCAGTCCGAGGAGAAGGAGCAAAGCTCTTGAACGAAGATGGAGAACCCTTTATGTCCCGATATCATCCCTTGAGGGATTTGGCCCCTCGAGATGTGGTAGCAAGAGCTATCTTTCAGGAAATGAAGATCCATGAGACTAATTGTGTCTACTTAGACTTTCGGCAGAGAATGAATCCCGATAAAATCAAAGATACTTTCCCCACCATTTACGAAGAGCTCTTGCACAGAGGAATAGATATCACTCAAGAACCAGCTCCAGTTGCCCCGGGCGCCCATTTCTCTTGTGGAGGAGTACTCACTGACACCTGGGGAAGAACCACCATAAAACGATTATATGCTGCAGGGGAAGTAGCCTGTAGCGGCTTACACGGGGCCAACCGTCTGGCTTCTACCAGCCTTTTAGAAGGGCTCACTTTTGGATACCGAGTGGCTCGAGATATAACTAAACATGGCGAAAAGCTACCCTCTTTCACTGTCATCCCCTGGAGCGAGAAATGGGGAGAGGCTCCTCCGGAAAATATCCTACACAGCTTAAAAGAAATCATTCAGATAAACATGTGGGAAAATGTAGGTTTGATAAGAGAAAAAAGAGGGCTCTTCCAATCTTTACAAATATTGACCACCATGAAAAAAGAAATTGCATCCCTCAAAGAAAGATACGGTGTATCTCCTCCTCTTTTCGAATTAGAGAGTTTAGCCGAAACCGCTCTTTTAGTGACCGAAGCAGCACTAAAAGACCCCTTCTCTCGAGGAACTCATTGCCGCTTAGATGGTTTTGCTTTGTAAGCCGGAGAAGGATTTTTCTCGCTCTTTCGATTCTTCCCGTTTTCTCGATTTTTACCTCTCCACTGGTTTACTAGGTGCACAGGGTTCAGATTTTTGAGCGCTTCGTCACTGTGGAGAGTTAAGTAAAAAGCCCAGGAAGGCTTCTCTTCCAGGAGTATATATATGAGAGCTTGAGCTAACTTTTGAGGGTCATGGCGATTAGGATGGTCGGAAGAAATAAGATTTTCCTTTATAACTTT
>JAKPIQ010000065.1 GCA_029549715.1 Candidatus Atribacteria bacterium
TTAATTCACCATAGTCATTTACTGGTCTTTTCCGGACCCAGTTACCGGTTGACTCATTCTACCATGAACTGTTAATTCTGGAATTAAGGGTGCTGCAAAAATTAACTTCCGGAATGCTGCAAATTCATATTGCCAAATACATTCAGGCATGACAAAAAGACCAGCCCTCGGAGTGAGAGGGTAGGGCAAGGGTGGTTTTTGCCATTTTATAAAGCAAGCTACATTGTGTTAAAAACTCGGGAGGAGTGTGCGAGGATCATTATGACCACTTCGGTAAAGAGGGCAGACGAGGTTCACTATAACCACCTGAGGCGCAACACCGGAGAACACGCGAAGCACATGAGATGCCTGAAACTTCCTATCTCATTGCGTCCAAAAACTCTTCAACTGTTATTCCGGCCAAATTTACAAGCTTTCTTAGAGTTCCTTTAGCAATTTCCTTATGGTCTGGAACGGATAGCGTAACACCATGGCACTTTTTTACAAGAATGATGTGACTACCTCTCTGTCTTGCTATTTCCCATCCTAAACGTTCAAAGACTCGGGCTGTTTCCCGCCCGCTCAACGCCGGCAATTTTTGCATTATTTATATTGCTATTTCAATCTCTTTCACGTTAATGGTAAGAGGCATACCTTGTTCTGCTCTTACCTCAAGGCATACTTTTATCGCTTCTTTTATATTTTCAATAGCTTCCTCTTCTGTTTTTCCCTGACTTACACATCCAGGAACAGAGGGGCATTCTACTATATACATTCCATCCTCATCTCTTTCAATAACTACTAAAAACTTCATCTTGCTTTCCCCTTTACTTGATTATTCTCCTCAAGTATACCATAATTCGTATCTTCCCGGGGGTCAGGTAAAATCGTGGTCCTGTCGGGTTATTACCACCTCATCAAAACCGGGAAGGGCTTGTCTCAGATTGGTTGGCATCATCGCTTATAGTTCCTCTTTAAACTCTCGTAACGCCTGGCGCAAGGAAAACTATTCCACCATGAGCCTCTTCCCGAGTCTTCCTATGGAAAAGAAAACGCACAAAATCATAGACTTCTGCCTTTATATCCTCCGGTAAGCTTTGAATGAGCTATTGTAGCCGATTTTTGGTTTCCATGCTCTACAGTCCTGAGTAGAACAATACCGAGAGACGAGCTATCTACCCATCATGCTACGCAAAAAGGAGGAACGTAAAGATCAGAGAAGGAGACAGACTACTTTTTTAGACCCCTTTCTTTCCTTTATCCTCGGAAGAGCTCTCCATATGACTCCTTCTTTTTCCCTTCTCGCTCGAAGAGTCTCTTTTTTTTTATCATTCCTGGACGCCTCTATCATTCCTTCAGCCGTCACCCCTGAATGATTCTATCAATCCCGTTGTCCGTCACCCCTGAGCGCCTCTATCACCCCCTCAGCTATCATTCCTGAATGGTTCTACGAGGGGTCCAAATCAGAGGAGAGGAAACCCTCACTTTTCTGTCATCGCGAGGAGCGATTGAGGTGGCGATCTCGCTTTTCTGAGCCTCAAAAAAAAACTAAAAAGCAAATTAGATAGAGTAAAAAACTTGGGATTGCCACGTAAGCGAAACCACGAACTCGCAATGACACCTCTTCGTCACCCCTGAATATCTCTATCGACTATAGGGGGAAACCAATCCCCCCTATGACCCCCAAAAAAAAGACAAAGGAAAGAAGGCAAAAACAACCCGGAGGAAAAGACCTCCGTGTTTGTCATTCCTGAATGGTTCTATCAGGAATCCATAAGTGTTTTAAGAGCATTTGGATGTCTGATAAAAGATCTCAGGTATGACGGAAAAAGGACGTCACCCCTGAACGTTTCTATCACCTCAAGTCCGTCACCCCGGCAATCTTTAAGCCGCTTTTAGCCTGCCCCTGAATGTCTCTATCAGGGGTCCACAGTATTTAAAAGCATGTGGATTCCCGAT
>JAKPIQ010000078.1 GCA_029549715.1 Candidatus Atribacteria bacterium
AAAGTGGTTCGTACCTCAGTAGACCATGGAACTGCCTTTGATATTGCTTATAAAGGAGTAGCTAATACTAAAAGCTTTGTTCAAGCTTTTAGTGTGGCAGAAAAATTATCCAAGCAAAAAGGGAGAGCCCAAGATAGATAATGAGGATAGATAACCGCAGAAGAAACCATGAAAGGGCTAACTAGACAAATTGGATAGTCCGATTACTGTTTGGGTGGAGTCACGTGGGTGAGCGTAGTAAATTTTACAGAGGAGGAAAGCTTATAGTTGATGAGGCCAGTAACTTAGACCAATATCTGGTCTTAATCCGGAGAAGGATAATTTTGTCCTTCCTGATTTTAAAATAAAATATTTGGGACCTTCTGATTATGATATAGATTATTTTCGAGTTAAAGAGGATATTTCAGAAAAGTTAGCCATTGATTATGATTATGTTTTATATGAAAAAGGGAGTAGGGTAGAAGCTTTAGAAGGAAGTGAAGTTCTTAGTTTTCTGGTCCATCCTTATTTTAATCGGGACTGGAAGAAATTTTGTTCTCATCGTCAAACTCCTTCTGATAGAGTTTCCGACGATCCGTTTGTGATACAACAAGGAAAGATTATTTACATTTCTCATCCTCTATTTCAAGCCTATCGCGAATTTGGATATACACCTTATAAAACGATTATTAGTAACTGCTTGAAATTACTATTGACCGACCCTATGATTCAAGCAGAAAATCTTCCTTCTACTGCAGAATTGACGATTTTAGAGCAAGACGACCCAAAAGAGATGTTATTCATATTTTGTTCTATGTCCCAGAAAGAAGAGGCAAAATTGATATTGTAGAGGATGTTTTTCCACTTCATAATGTCGTGCTTAAATATAAAGCTTTAGGAAAACCAGCACGAGTTTATCTTGCTCCTCAAAAAGAAAGTGTAGACTTTTCTTTTGAAAAAGGTTATGTGAATATGAATGTTAAAGAAATTTTAGGTCACCAGATGGTAGTGATTGAATATTAAAAAGTGCTCGATTAATATTTGCGCTCACCGGGTTCGTGGGTTTAGGAGAGAGTGAGTTTTTTTAGGAAAATGAATGAATCCAATATCGCATTCCATAAACACGGGATGGGTAAAAATTAGCCTATTTAAAAATTTTACATAATATACATTATGGGAACTAAAATATTAAGTCTGAGAAAGGCGAAAAATTTCACTGGAAGCTTCCTTTCGAACTACACACTCCACTACCACTTCTTCTCCGTTTTCCAAAGCTTCTAAATTTTCTATATACCCCTGATGGTAAATTTCTTTTTGTACCGAAGAAAGCTGGGAGTAACTGACTCGTAAACGAAGACGACTGACTTTGTGTTGCAGAGAAAGAGAAATTTCCTTTTGGAGTTCTTCTAACCCGGTCATTTTTTGAGCTGACACAAAAATATAGTTGTAGTTCTCTTCGATCTCTCTTTCCAAAATCAAGGGCGAACGAAGGAGATCAATTTTATTAAAAATCAAAATTCGAGGAGAGCTACTTATCCCCAATTCTTCTAGAATTTGGTTTATAACTTGAAAATGTAAATAATAATCCTCATCAGAAATATCTATTACCTCCAGTATTAAGTCGGCATCCTTGATTTCCTCTAAAGTAGCTCGAAAAGCATCCTTTATGGTAGGAGGTATTTCTCGAATAAATCCTACCGTATCAGTAAAAAGGGTTTCTCCTACTCCAGGAATAAAAAGCTTTCTGGTAGTAGGGTCCAGAGTTGCAAACATCCTCTCCTCCACATAAACCTGGGAACCAGTTAAGGCGTTTAATAGAGTGGACTTTCCAGCATTGGTATAACCTACCAGGGCAACGTTAGGAATTTTATTTACCTGGCGTAAGTTTTTTTGTACTTTTCTTTGTCTTTCTATTTTTTGTAGTTCCCGGTTTAAGTAGGTTATACGATCTTTAATTTTTCTTCTTTCCACTTCGATTTTTTGCTCTCCCGGACCTCGAGTACCAATGCCTCCTCCGGTCTGTGATAGGTCTCTACCCTTACCGGTTAGACGGCTAAGCTGATAACGAAGTTGAGCTAATTCTACCTTAATTTTCCCCTGGGCAGTACGAGCTCTTTGGGCAAATATCTCATGAATTAAAGCATTTTTGGTATAGACAGGAACCTGCCAGAATTCTTCCAGATTTCTCTGCTGAGAAGGAGTTATCTCTACATTGAAAAGAACGAAGTTAGTTTCTGGATTATCCTCAAGCAGAGTTTTAATTTCCTCCACCTTTCCCTTACCCAGGTAATACCGGTGGAAGGGCTTTCTAACTCGACATTCCACTACTTCTAAAAGCTTCCAACCCGCACTCCAGGCAATCGCTTCAATTTCTCTTCTTTTCCCTTTTCCAGGGAAAAGACCATCATTTCCACGATCCACCAGAATCAAAATCCCTCTTCTTTCCTCCAACCTCTACTCATTACCTCCCCTATAAAGATTCTTAATAATATCCCAGTACATCTTCATTCTCTCTTTCAAACCCTTGACCAGCCCTAATTTTTCTTCTTTCATTACTTGAGTAAGTCCTGGAAGCCTAACTAACTTCACCCTCACTTTATTTTCCCGAATATAGCGGTTAATGGCTACCTCCACTCCATAACGAGAAATTTCTATGTCAGGGATATTTCGCAAAATATCAGCTCTTATAACTCTCTGCCCCGAGAGAAAAGGAGCAATTTTTTGAGCAAAGTCAGTGGCAAAGCGGCCATCTTCGAAAATCCCAATAGCAACATCAGCCTCTTGAGCCATAACTGGTTCCACCAAATCTATCACGTGCTGAGGGGTAAGACCTATTAGGTCAGCATCTAATAGAAGAACTACATCGGAGCTAGCATTCATCAACCCCTGATGAAGAGCTCCTCCCTTGCCTACGTTATACAGCAACTCTACCACTTCTACTCCCCTACTTTGGGCAATATCTACTGTATGGTCAGTGGAGCCATCACTAACTACTACAATCTGGCTGAGAAAGGGAACGGCTTTTAAAATATCAATAATAGGACCGATGGTTTTTTCCTCATTATAGGCAGCTATAATAGCTGTAACTTTAGTATCTTTTCTGTTTGCCTCCATAATAATTCAGGCTTTTGAGGCCAGTTCCTCCTTTAATTTGAAAAGAAGAGTGAAAAGCTCTTCTTTTTTTGCCTCCCATCTCTGGTCATTTTTACGGACTTTAACCTCTATTTTTCCCTCCTGAGACATTTTTTCTCCCACAATTACTTGAAGAGGAAAACCAATTAAGTCTGCTTCACTAAATTTATAGCCAGCGCTGAACTCCCGATCGTCCACTACTACCTCAAAACCCTTTTCTTGTGACTCCTGGTAAATTTCTTCCGCCACTTCTCTTTGTTTTGCATTTTTCCAGTTTATTGGTATTATTGCCACCTCATAGGGGGCAATACTAAGAGGCCATTGAATTCCCTTATCATCATGATAAGCTTCTATGGCCGCAGCCATAGTTCTACCAATACCAATGCCATAACAACCCATGATTAGCGGTTTTTCTTCCCCATCTCTGTCCACAAAATAAGCTTTCATGGGTTCACTATATTTAGTTCCTAACTGGAATATATGCCCCACTTCTATTCCCCTCTTTTCTTCTAAATCAGTACCGCAATGAGGACATCTTTCCTCATCTTGAGTAGTACTGAAATTACAAGTCGGGCATATCAAAAGTTTTTCTTCCCCGGAATCGGCTAGAACAAGAAATTCGTGAGATACTGCCCCTCCGATTACTCCACTTTCTGCAGGAACAACTTCATAAGATAGATCACAGCGATCAAAAATTCTACAATAAGCATTGTACATCTTCTGGTAGCTAATTTCCAGTCCTTCGAAATCTCTGTCAAAACTGTATAGGTCTTTCATTATGAATTCTCGAGCCCTCATTACCCCGAATCGAGGTCTGATTTCGTCTCTAAATTTAGTCTGAATCTGATATAACAAGAGTGGTAGCTGACGATAAGAACGAATTTCACGACGGGCTAAATCGGTGATCACCTCTTCGTGAGTAGGACCCAAACAAAAATCTCTATCTTTACGGTCTTTTAATCTAATCAATTCTGGTCCATAAACTTCCCACCTTCCGGTTTCTTTCCACAGCTCTCCGGGGTGCAAGGCAGGTAAAAGTAGTTCTTGCCCTCCTGCTCTGTCCATCTCCTCCTTGATTATTTTTGTAATTTTACTAATGGTGCGCAACCCCAGAGGTAAAAAGGCATAAATACCAGAAGAAAGCTGTCGAATCATTCCCGCTCGCAACATGAAGCTGTGGCTTACAATTTCTGCTTCCTGGGGATTTTCTTTTAAAGTAGGAGCAAACAGCGAAGACATCCTCAAGGTTTTTTCTCCTCCATTTCCTTTATAAGCATTTGTAAAAGCTCTTCCTCTGCTTCTTCCTGTCCAATCATTTTTATTATTTCTCCCCGGGAAAAGAGAAGTGCTTTTCCCCGAGGAGCAAAAGCAATGCCCCAATCTGCTTCCTTCGCTTCCCCCGGTCCATTTACTTCACAACCCATTATAGCTACTTTGCCTATCACTTCTATTTTTTTCTCTCTCACCTTTTGTTTTAAATTCCGGGTCAAAGCTACTACGTCTCCCTTCCTTCGAGCACAAGTAGGACAGGAAATTATTTCTAATCCTCGAGCTCTCAATTTTAAAGCTTTCAGAATATTCCAGGCTACCCGGGTCTCCAAAGCAGGATCGGGGGCAGTCAAAGAAACTCGGATATTATTTCCTATTCCCTCTCGCAAAATTATCCCTAAAGCAATAGAAGTTTTGACAATCCCCTCTTCCCCTTCCCCTGCTTCAGTCAATCCTACGTGTAAAGGGTAAGGAAAAGTTTGACTCAATTTATCATAAATAGCGATAGTTTCTTCTACATCGGTAGATTTAGCAGAAAGAATTATATTTTTAAAGTTATTTTTTTCAAGAATAGATATTAATTCTTCCAAGCTATGAAAAAGTGCTTCTACTCGATTTTCTTTCTGATGGTGGGGGGGAAGAGAGCCAGTATTAGCTCCCAGACGGAGAGCTAAATTTTTATCTTGGATGATTTTTATCAACTCTTCCAATTTTTTCTTATTACCGGCGGTTCCCGGGTTTATTCTTACCGCATCTATTCCCAGCTGAGCCGCTTTTATTCCTAAATCTAAATTAAAATGAACATCAGCTACTAATGGTATGTCTATTTGATTTTTGATCTGTGAAAGACCTAACAGAGCATCTTCATCAGGTATAGCCAGGCGAAAAATTTCTCCGCCTTCTTCCACCACCCTTTTTATCTCTTGTATACTTCTTTCAACCTGGGCGGGGTGTTCTCTCCCCATAGCTTCTACCCAGATAGGGTTTTTGCCTCCTACCTTTATTTTCCCCAGAGGAACTTCTATGGTGTTTTCTCTTTTCATCTTCCCGTCACTATTCTCATGATGTCTTGATAGGTAACAAAAATGGCCAAGGAAAAAATTAAAATTATTCCAATTAAATAAACCCAGCCCACTTTTTCTGGTTCCAGGGGTTTACCTCGAATCTTTTCGTAGAGGAAAAGAAGAAGATACCCTCCGTCTAAAATAGGTATGGGGAGAAGATTAAAAAAAGCCAGAGATACACTGACTATTGCAGAAAACATGAGGAGATTCAAAAAACCCAATTGAGCTGCCTGTCCGGCTATCTGAGCTATCCCTAGAGGACCAGCCATTTCTGCAGGAATTTTTCCTAAAATGATGTAGAGTAACCCCAATGCTGTGATAACAAACCAGCTAATGGTGGTTCGAGCACTATAGAAAAGAGTAGAAAAAGGATTTAACTTTTTGTTTTCTATTCCAAAAACTACTTGAATGAGTGCTCTTCCTTCTGTTTCGCTCCACTCTGGAATAACTTTAATCCTTATCTCCTCTTCTCCCCTTTTGACAGTTAATATTATTTCTTCTCCAGGATGAGAAGAAATAATATTAACTACCTCATCTAAATTTGAGGCATCTTTTCCGTTAACTGCTAAAATTATATCTCCTGCGCTTATTCCTGCCCGATCTGCTGGCCCTCCAGGTACTACTTCTTGCACTTTCAGGTTGCCAGCGGGGATTCCCGCTATACTGAAAACAATAAACAATAAGACTATAGATAGAATTATGTTCATGATGGGGCCAGCTGCTACAATGAGACTTCGCTGCCACAAGGGTTTGTGGTCAAATCTTTTCTCGGGAGGAATGTTAGATTCCTCATATCCCTCGATGACATTTCCCTCCATCCCTCCCATCTTTACGAATCCCCCCAGAGGAAGAAGACGGATAGATAGTTCGGTTTCACCCCAGTAAAAGGAAAATAACTTGGGGCCATAACCTATAGCGAAGCTTAAAACCTGGACTCCAAACCATTTAGCCATGATAAAGTGTCCAAATTCGTGAGCCACTATTAAAAGGCTGATAACAAAAATAAAAGCTAATATAGTTATTATCATTACAGACTTTCCTTCTCCCGAATCAATGTTTTAGCTAACTGATAGCCCCGGTAATAAATATTTTTTACCTCTTCTAAACTCTGAGGAGGATCAATTTCTTGCTCTAAGACTTTCTCCAAAAGAAGAGATATTTCTCCAAAGGCAATCTCTCGAGAGAGAAAAGCCCTTACCAGAGCTTCATCAGCTCCACAAAAAAGTGCTGGATACCCTTTCCCTTTTTTACCTGCTTCTGTAGCTAAATAAAAACCCCGGAACCTTTCTGGTACAGGATAATCAAAGCTCAAGGATTTAATCTGGGAAAAATCTAAATGCTGAAAGGGGTTCGATTCTCTTTTTGGGAGGGAAATAGCATTTATAATTACTGACCTCATATCCGGAGGGGAAAGCAAAGCCAAGGAAAATCCATCTTTTAATTCCACTAAAGCGTGGATAAAGCTTTCCCTTTGTATCACCACTTCTATCTCTTCAAAACTAAATCCAAAAAGGCAAGAAGCCTCAATTACCTCTAACCCTTTATTTACCAGATTAGCAGAATCAACAGTAATTTTAGCTCCCATTTTCCAGTTAGGATGAGCTAAAGCCATTTCTGGGGTAATATCGTCCCACCGGCTCTTCCATTCATAAAATGCCCCTCCCGAAGCAGTTAAATAAACTCGAGAGACCTCTTCTCTATCAACCCCCTTTAGCATTTGCCACAAAGCATTATGTTCACTATCTAAAGGGACTAAATTCTCTCGCTCTTTTAAAAGGTAAGATTCTAACTCTCCAGTTAGGATGATAATTTCTTTGCTGGCTACCCATAAAATGTGGGATACGTCCAGAAGTTTCCAGAACAGGTCTAAAAACTCTATACCACTAGCAGCAAAAAAAACTCCCTCTGTTTCTCGAAGAATGAGTTCTTCTAAAAGGCTATAGTCAGTTATCAAATGGGTAGACGAGCTGGCCCATAGATTTTTACTACCTCGAGGGTTAAAAGCGTAAGGGACATTGAACTCTTGAGCTTGCTCTATCAGCTTTTTTTCTTTGGAATATCCAGAGAGGAGAACAATTTCAAAGTCTCTCCTCTTTGCTAAGACTTCTAATATTTGTTCTCCCAGGTAACCAGTAGAACCCAAGACAGCTACTTTCATCCTCATCCTCCCCAAGATAATCTTAAAAGATAAACTAAAGGTCCAACCAGAAAAAAAGAGTCGAAACGATCTAAAATTCCTCCATGACCGGGCAGAAAATTACCAGAATCCTTTACTCCTGCTCTTCTTTTTAGTGCCGATTCCCAGATATCTCCTAAAAAAGAGACTGAAGCTATCGCCAGCCCTGATAACAGTCCCTGAGGGAGAGAAAAGGAAATAGGAGAAGCAGTAAGAACCAAACCCATTAAAGTTGCTGCTCCTATTCCCCCTGCGAGACCCTCCCAGCTTTTCCCCCCACTAATTTGGGGAACTATTTTATGTTTGCCCCATCTCCTGCCTACTAAATAGGCACAAATATCGTTCATCCACACAGGAAGCGCAAAAAGTACCACACTTACTCGGTCATAAGTAATTCCCATTTTTACCCAAAAAAAGGGAAACAGAGAACAGTAAAGGAGCCCCAGGAAGCAAAAAGCCATCCGCTCCAACATTTTTTGGGGCTTTTTAAGACTCCACACTACTAATACCAGGAATAAAACGTATCCCAACCAAAAAATCGTTAGGTAATCAACAGTAATTAAAGAAGAATAAAGAAGAAAAAGAAAAACCACTGAAAACCCGGTAAAAAAGATTTCTTCTTCCTTTCCATAAACTAACCGACCATATTCTCTCAAAGAACCAAAAGAAAGAAGAAAGAAAGCCAGAACTAAAGTCCACTCGCTAAAAAGAACCAAAAACAAAAAGAGAGGCAAAGCTATAACTATGCTCCAGGTTCTTTCTTCCAGCTCCGATGATTTAATGGAAGCTTTCAAACTCTACCCCCAAATTTTCTCTTCCGCCCCATGAAATCCTGAAAAGCTTGGTGACACTCTTCCATAGTGAAATCAGGCCACAACGTATCAGTAAACCATAGCTCGGTGTAGGCAAGTTGCCAGAGAAGAAAATTACTAATTCTTTTCTCTCCCCCAGTACGAATTAAAAGATCAGGATCGGGTTGATTTCCGGTATCGAGATAGGCGCCAAAGTGCTCTTCTGATAGAGACCCCAAGAGTGATTGTTTTTCTTTATAAACAGTTTCTATTGCTCTCAAGATTTCATCCCTTCCCCCATAGTTTACAGCTAAGTTAAGATTCAAGTTTTCGCCCTTTAGCGTGGATTTTTCTAAATCGGTCATCTGTAAAATGAGTTTTTCTGGAAGCCCTTCTCTTCTTCCCAAGAACTTTACCCTAACTTCGTTTTCTTGCAGCTCTTTACCATACTTATCTATGCTTTCCATAAAGAGCTCCATCAAACTTCGGACTTCGTTTGCTGGTCTTTTCCAATTCTCAGTAGAAAAAGCATAGAGGGTAAGAAAAGAAATGTGCTCTCTCGTGATTCCTTCTACTAACCTTCTTACTACTTCTACTCCCTTTCTGTGTCCCTCAAGGGGGGGTAATCCTCGTTTTTTCGCCCATCGCCCATTACCATCCATAATTATGGCTACATGCTTTAATATTGTAGCTATGTCTATATACTCATTATTTCTTTTTCTTTCCTTTCCCATAGGTCATCTATCTCATTAATGTGTTCATCGGTGAGCTTTTGGACTTCAGCTCGTGCTCTTTCACTTTCATCTTCGGATATTTTACCCTCTTTCTCCATTTTCTTGATCTCTTCATTAGCTTCTCGACGAAGATTCCTAATAGCCACCTTAGCTTCTTCCACCCACTTTTTAGCCATTTTAGCTATTTCTTTTCTTCTCTCTTCAGTGAGAGGAGGCATAGTGATGCGAATTACCGCTGAGTCTACCTGAGGATTAAATCCTAGATCCGATTTCCAGATAGCTTTCTCAATGGGGGAAAGAGCATTTTTGTCCCAGGGCTGAATGACGATAGTCCGAGCATCAGGGATGGTAATAGAGGCTATTTGCTTTAACTCCATTGTTGTTCCATAATAGTCAACTTCTAGATTTTCCACCAGGGTTGGAGAAGCTCTCCCTGTCCTGACACGGGACAACTCTTCCCGAGCCACGTTTATAGCTTGCTTCATCCTTTTTTCCACGTCTTTGATTACTAATTTTAAGTCATCATTCATTTTTTTCCCTCCCTACCAATGTTCCTATCTTATGACCGGTAACTACTTTAAGAAGATTATCTGCTTTATTTATATTAAATACGATAATAGGGATGTTGTTCTCCATACAAAGAGAGATAGCAGTAAGGTCCATAACTTTAAGTCCCCGGTTTAAAATTTCTAAGTAGTCTAAATGGTCAAATTTATAAGCGTCCTTTTCCGTAAGAGGGTCAGCTTCGTAAATTCCATCTACCTTAGTAGCTTTAAGCAATGCTTCTGCTCGTATCTCTGCCGCTCTCAAGGCAGCCGCAGTGTCAGTAGTAAAATAGGGGTTGCCAGTACCACCAGCAAAAATCACTATTCTCCCTTTTTCCAAGTGCCGGATGGCTCTTCTTCTAATATAGGGTTCAGCTACTTCTCGCATCTCGATAGCGGTTTGTACTCGAGTAGGAATCCCTTTGCTTTCTAAAAAATCCTGCAAGGCTAAAGCATTAATGATTGTGGCTAACATTCCCATATAATCAGCAGTTACTCTACTAACTCCGCTATCTCCTGCCGTTCTACCCCGAAAAATATTTCCTCCTCCTACCACTATGGAAATTTCTATTCCCAGACCTATTGTCTTTTCAATCTCGCTGGTGATATAATCCAGCATCTTGGTGTCAATGCCAAAAGGGAGAGATCCCATTAGGGCCTCTCCCGATAGTTTAATTAAAACTCTCTTAAATCGCAAAGAAGATGGTTGCTGATCACTCATCATTTTCACCTAATTTATAGCGCACAAACCTCCTGACTACTATGTTTTCTCCTACTTTGGCAATGGTCTCTGCAATGAGGTCTTTGACTTTCTTTTCCGGTTCTCTAATATAGTCTTGTTCCAAAAGACAGTTTTCCTCAAAAAATTTTTTCATCTTTCCTTCTACGATTTTATTCTTAATTTCTTCTGGTTTATTGCTATCCTGGAGCTGTTCTCTATAAAGCTCTTCTTCTTTCTTTTTTATTTCCTCCGGGACATCCTCTGGAGCGACCCAACGAGGAGTTTGAGCGGCTATTTGTAAAGTTAACTCTTTTACCAGATAGCGAAATTCATCAGTGCGAGCTACAAAATCAGTTTCACAGTTTACCTCTACCAAGACACCGATTTTACCGTCAGTATGAACATAGGCTCCTATTAATCCTTCCTGTGTTTCTCTATCTCGTTTTCTAGCCGCAGTTTCTACTCCCCTTCGGCGGAGGATATCACGGGCCTTCTCTATATCTCCCTCTGCTTCCTCTAGTGCTTTTTTACAGTCCATTACTCCGGCCCCGGTCAAGTTGCGGAGCTCAAAAACCTCTTTAGCTGTAATACTCATAAATTATCCTCCTCTTCAATTTCTTCTAACTCCAAGTCTTGAAGTTCTCCTAATATTTGTAGGGCATCTTCTTCTTTGGTCTCTTCTTCTTTGGTCTCTTCTTCTACATCCTGGGGAATGGCTATTCCCTCTGTGGGGATCGTCTCTTGGCCCTCGCTTAATAACCTTTTCCCTTCTAATATAGCATCGGCAATGAGAGAGGTAAAGAGACGAATAGCCCGGATGGCGTCGTCATTTCCAGGAATGGGATAATCAATTTCGTCCGGATCGCAGTTGGTATCTACAATGGCTATGATGGGGATATCCATTTTCCTCGCCTCTAAGACTGCATTTCTCTCCCTCCGTGGGTCGACTACAAAAATAGCATCGGGCAACTTTTCCATATCTCGAATGCCGCTTAGATATTTCTCCAAGCGAGCCTTTCTTTTTTTGATTTGCATAACTTCTTTTTTGGGAAGTTTATCCAGAATTCCTCTTTCTTCCATATCCTCGATATTTTTTAATCGCTGGACGCTCTGGCGGATGGTAGAAAAGTTAGTAATCATACCTCCCAACCATCTTTGATTAACGTAAAACATCCCGCACCGCCGAGCCTCCTGCTCGATGGCTTCCTGAGCCTGTTTTTTGGTACCTACAAAGAGAAATGTTCCTCCTTTGCTAGCTAGATCTCGAGCAAAATTGTAAGCCTCTTCTGCTAATTCTACGGTTTTTTGGAGATCGATGATGTAAATATTGTTCCTTTCGGTGAAAATGTAAGGTTTCATTTTGGGATTCCAGCGTCTGGTCTGATGTCCAAAGTGAACACCCGCTTCCAGAAGCTGTTTCATAGTAACTACCATTAATTAACCTCCTTCTGGTTTGACCTCTGTAGAGTTGTGTTCTCCTCTTGAGGAGCACCAGAAATACTCTACATGTGTTTTATCAAATTACCGCCCGTAAGTATACCCGAAGGGTAAAATTTTTTCAACTGAATATATAGGAGAAAAGGATTAAAGAATGTAGCGAGTAACGTCTTCATCTTCCAGAACATCAGCGAGTTCCCGCAAAACGTAATCCCGGCTTATGACTACTTTTTCCCCGCTTAGGCGAGGAGCGTGGAAAGAAATGTCCTGTAGAAGCCTCTCCATTACCGTGTGTAATCTTCGAGCGCCAATATTTTCCATTCTCTGGTTTAGCTCATAGGAGATGCGAGCTATTTCTCGCAGAGCACTGTCCTCAAACTCTATAGTTACTCCTTCAGTTCCCAATAAGGCCTTATACTGCTTGGTTAAAGAATTAAAGGGCTCAATCAATATATGATAGAGGTCTTCTTCCGACAGTGGAGATAATTCTACCCGGATGGGAAACCTTCCTTGTAATTCAGGTAAAAGGTCAGAAGGTTTAGTGTGAGAAAAAGCTCCAGCAGCTATGAAAAGGATATGATTAGTTTTCACCGGACCATATTTAGTGAGAACAGTAGAGCCTTCCACAATGGGAAGTAAATCCCTCTGCACTCCTCCTCGAGAAACATCTGGACCATAACCCCCTTCTGGAGAAACAACTTTGTCTATTTCATCAATAAAAACTATACCTGTTTCCTCTACCCTTTTTATTGCCTCGCCGCTTATTTCTTCCATATCAATTAATTTCTGTACTTCCTGGTTAAACAATATCTCTCGGGCTTCTTTAACCTTCACTTTTCTCCTTTTCTTTCGAGGGGGGAAAACTCCGCTAAAGAGATCTTGAAAGTCTATCCCTAAACTTTCCATCCCTCCCCCGGCTATAATTCCCAAAGGTATAGTACTTTCTTCTACTTCAATTTCAACGAAGCGTTCTTCTAGCTCTCCTTTCTTTAGCTTTTCTCTCAGTTTTTCTCGGGTAGAAGAAGGAGATTTAGGCCAGACCACGTCCACCCGAAGAGAATCTTGCTCTGCGGTATCTTCATATTCCAAAGAATAAGGATTAGGAACTAAAAGATAGTCTAAAATTCGCTCCTCTACTATTTCTTTAGCTCTTTCTTCCTGATTTTTTATGCGCTCGTTTTTTTCCATCCTCACTGCTAATTCAGTTAAGTCTCGAATTATGGATTCTACATCTCTTCCTACATATCCTACCTCGGTAAACTTAGTAGCTTCCACTTTTAAAAAGGGAGCATTAGTCAATTTGGCAATACGGCGAGCCATCTCGGTTTTACCTATACCGGTAGGACCGATCATAATTATATTTTTGGGAGTTATCTCTTCGGCAATATCAGGAGGAAGCATTCTTCTCCGAATTCGGTTCCTTAAAGCAATAGCCACACATTTTTTAGCTTCATTCTGCCCTACTATATATTTATTTAATTCTTCTACTATCTCTTCGGGAGTTAAACTATCTTCCATTATCAAAGACATCCTTTTTACCTCCCAAAACTAAATGGTTTCTATAATTATATTATTGTTAGTATAGATACAAATTTCTGAAGCAATTTGCAAAGAAATACGGACAATATCTTCTGCTTCTTTGTCGGTTTCTCGTAGAAGCGCTTTAGCAGAAGCCAAAGCAAAACTACCCCCCGAGCCAATAGCTGCTACTGGCTCATCAGGTTCTACTACGTCCCCTCTTCCTGAAATGATTAAAATGTGTTCTTTATCCATAGCTAAAAGCAGAGCATCCAATTGTCTCAAAAGTTTATCAGTTCTCCAGCTTTTTGCCAACTCAATAGCAGCACGAGGAAGGTTACCACTATAGTAATTCAATTTTTCTTCCAGGCGCTCAAGAAGTGTTAGCCCATCTGCTCCACTACCAGCAAAACCAGCTAGAACTTTGTCCTGATAAATGCGCCTGATTTTTCGTGCTCCACCTTTTAGTACGGTTTCATTCATAGTTACCTGCCCATCACAGGCCATGGCTCCCTTACCATTTTTTAAGACGGCAACCACCGTAGTTGACTTAATCATCGTTCTTCACCTTCTTAGCGTGAGGGTGACTATTTTGATAAACCCTCTTCATTTCATCCCAATTTAAATGGGTATAAATTTGGGTGGTGGAAAGACTGGAATGCCCCATAGCTTCTTGCACCATTCTCAGTTCCGCCCCTCCTCCTAAAAAGTGAGTAGCAAAGCTGTGGCGAAAAACATGGGGAGAAACTTTCTTACCACCTAACCCAGCTTCTTTTATAGCTGTATCTAAAATTTTCCTTGCTCCTCTGGGAGTTAAGGGCGTACCTCTCTGATTTAAGAAAACTTCTTCGCAAGAGAAAGGGTGACGATTTAGATATGCCCTTAAGGCTTGTTGAGTGCTTTCGTTAAAAGGCACCAATCTTTCTTTCCCTCCCTTACCTTTTACTTTTACCATTTTACCTGCTAAGTCAAGGTCTTTAATTTTTAAACTAGTTATTTCACTTATCCTCAAGCCACTGGAATATAGAAGTTCAAAAAACGCTAAATTTCTAAGTGAAGAAAAATCCGCCTTTTCTTGGGCCTTTTTTTTCAAGTAATGGAGAAAAAGTTCCATTTCTTTCAATGTTAGGAAATTGGGCAAACTCTTTTCCTTGTTGAATTTCCCTAATCCATCGGTAGGGTTGTGATCAACGATGCCCTGACGGCGGAGGAAGCGATAAAAAGTCCGCAGAGCAGAAAGCCGATTGGCTTGAGAAACTCTTTTGAGTTGACGTTGAGTTTTAAGGTAGACCAAAAAATCGGCTACATCCTGGGTTTTAGCCTGAATTAATGTAAGATTTCTCCCTTCTAAGAACTGGGAAAACTGACGCAGAGTTCTTCCATAGTTATCTATGGTATGGGAAGAGTATTTTCTTTCTTTTTGAAGGTAATCAAGGAAAACTTTAATAATCTCTTCATTCACAGGAAAACTCAATAAGTATAGGCACCCCTTCCCAGTCTCCTTCTTTCCGAATCATCTTTTCTATGCGATTAGCCAAATGCTTTTTCTCCCTTTCTGAGCCACAAATATTAACCGATAGGTAAAAACGAGGGGGAGCAACGTCTTTTTGATGCATATAATAAGTACGGAATGATTTTCCCCCTACCTTCCAGTTTTTCTGGTTTATCTTTGGTCTTAAGCTTTCATTTAGAAAGCTGGTTTTTATTCTCTGATAATAACGAGTAGCAATTCCAGCCAGAGTGAGAAAAACATCCTGAGAGATAGAGGGGGAAAGAGCGGATCCAGCTAGAAAAGAAGCATAATTCAAAAAGCCCAGGTCTTGACGAATTTCTTCTATTAGTTTTTCTGTTTGCCATTGAGAATAATGGTCTAAAACCAAATCCATTTTATTGATAAACACTAAACACCCTTTTTCTCCTTCTTTGATTCTTTGAGCAATTCTTTTATCTTGACGAGTGATTCCTTGAGTGGGATCCACCACTAAAAGAACGATATCGGCGCCCTGCAGACTTTCCTCTGTCCTCAGGGAAGCATAGAAGTTTACTCTCTCTTTGATTTTAGAGCGGGCTACCAATCCGGGAGTGTCTATTAATTGGTAATAGCCGAAGCTAGTATCCAGACTACAGGGAAGTGCATCTCGAGTAGTGCCTGGAATATCACTAACTATAGAACGCTCTTTTCCCAGAAGCAAATTATACAGAGTGGATTTACCCACATTAGGTTTTCCCACAATGGCCACCGGGATATGGTGTTTATCAAAATGAATCTGCCCGTCTTCTTCTGTTGCCTGGGCAATTATTTCGCGGAGTTGCCTCAGGCCATCTCCGTGAGTAGCAGAAATCTGTATGATAGGCTCAAAGCCCAGGGAAAAGAACTCAGAAGGCAAGGTTTCACTGGTCATTCCTTCTCTTTTATTGACCACCACCACTACTGGGCTCTTAATTCCTCGTAAACGAGAAGCCAGTTCCCAATCTATGCTGGTAAGATTTTCTCTCCCATTTAAAAGCCAGAGAAGAAGGTCGGCTTCTTCTATTGCTTGCCAGGCTTTTTCTTCTACTTTCTTTTGCATCTCATTCTGGGGGTCCACTAAAATCTCCAATCCTCCGGTGTCCACCAGCTTTATCTTTTTTCCTTTTATGTCCACTACGTTTTCCAAAAAATCCCGGGTAATACCGGGACGGGAATCAACTACAGCTATCCTTTCTTGAGAAAGACGATTAAATAGGGTGGACTTCCCCACATTTGTTTTTCCTATGATAACCACCGTTGGTATTTTTTCTTTCATGGAAGAAGGCTCCCCTTGCTTTTAATTTTTCTATTATCTCCTCCACCGAAAATTGAGGAGTAGAGGTTCCACTTACCACCAGTATTCTATCTTCCTTATCCCAATGTTTTTCTTCGAGCTCTTCAGCTTTTTCTATCCATAGAGATTCTACTCCCCAATTCTGGGCAGTGAGGAACAAAGCTTTAGTGTTGGAACTATTTTTCCCACCTACTACTACCACTTTGTTGACTCCGTAAAGCTGAATGTTTTCTACTAAATCTTTTTGCCGCATCTCGGTTTCGGCACACAAAGTATCAAAAATCTCAGGATTCAGATGGGGGAATAAATCTTTTCCTTCCCGAATGAACTGTTCTTTCATTTCCCGGGGGAAAGTGGTTTGTTCTATTACTGCTATTTTTTCCGAAGGAGAAAGATCTTTTAATCTCCCCCAATTTTCTTTTTTATCCAAAACCACTGCCTCTTGGGAAATAAAGCTCAATAGGGCTCTTATTTCCGGATGCTGAGGGTTGCCTAAGATAACCAGGCGATACCCCTTTTTCTCTAATTCTTGAGCCAGAATTTGTACTCTCTTTACTCGAGGACAAGTAGTATCAATAATTTTTACCTGGTGGTTCTCCAAAAACTCCTCGGTTTT
>JAKPIQ010000091.1 GCA_029549715.1 Candidatus Atribacteria bacterium
CCCTTCTTTCAGAGAGAGGAAAATTGATTTATCCTCTTCTCTTTTCCACTCCCCAGAGACCCAACCCTTTAATTGAAAATCCGTTCCTTCTACAAGGTGCTCCACTTCTATGCTCTGGAAATCACCCTGGAGAGAAAGATGACCCGAGAAAACTTCTCCAGAGAGAGTTATTTTTCCTCCTCCCCAGTTTCCTTCACCATACAATACCGTTTTTCCATTTTGCCCTAATTCCACATTTAACTGGGGTTCACTTACCAAAAAATCACCCATCTGAAGATAACCACCCCTCCAGATTAGATGACCTTTCCACTTCTGTCCCTCTCTATTTATTACCCCTTGAAAATTCCCCTCTCCTTCCAAATCCAGAGATCTATTAAATTTTACCAAAGTATCAAGTATATTAATTTCAATATTTCCTTTTTCCCAAGAAATTGTAGCTTGCATCTCTTCTTTTAATTCTAATCCTTCGAAGGAAGAACCTGAATCTATATTAAAAGCTAAAACGCTTCTTTCTAAGAAGGAAACCCTACCCTTTATATCCATTCTATTTCCCCGGAGAGAAAATTTTCCCCTCCAGAGAGAAGATGAAAGGCTCATATCCATTGCTATATCCAAAAAATTCTTTTCTTCTCCCAGATAAATTTCACCCTCTCCTTCTAGGGAAGAAAGATCGTTATTTATTTTCCCTTCCCCTCGAAAAAGACATCTGTTTTCCTCTGTCTTCCATAACTCAAGAGGAGAAAAAACTATATCCTCCTCGGTGAAAGAAAGAATAGCTTTAAAACTTAAGTTGTAAGGGGAAGAAACTTTCCCTTCCACTCTACCATCTTTCATATCCCAGTATACTTCCCCCTGAAAGGGTAAATTACTTAATACCAGGTTAAAATTAAAGTGGAGGTTATCTCCCTCCCGGAAAATACCCTCCACTCTCCCGGAAGGAAGAGAAATTCCCAAAGATAGTTTGCCCTCTCTATCCTTTCTTAAGGAAACCTCTTCCCCAGAAAACTGAAGTGATTCTATCTTTTTGATTTTTATCTCTCCTGGGGGAAGAAAAGAAAGAGAAAGAGAAGGTAATTTTTGAAGAAATTTCTGAGAAGAAGACAATTCCACTTCTTCTAAGAACAAATAAAAGGCTTTCTCAGAAGGTGAAGCACCAAAGAAATACCGCCAGTCCCATTGCAAAATAGCTCTAGAAACAAAAAAAGAGAAATCTTCTCCCCTCCCATTAACTCCCTGCAATCGGAGCTGGTTAGGAAAACGAAAGGAAAACTTTTCGATATCTATTTCGCTTTTTACTTTTTTCTCCAGTTCAGAAGCAAACTGGATAGTAAAGTAATCAATTACTCTTTTTTGACCATAAAACCAGATAAAACCAAAACTCAAAAAAAAACAAAGCCCAAGCAGAGCCCACTTTCTCAACTTATCTAATCCACACTTCCTCAGAAACACTTCCTTCTAAAATCAGAGGAAGACCCACCCATTGAGTAAAGTAAACTTTCTCATC
>JAKPIQ010000108.1 GCA_029549715.1 Candidatus Atribacteria bacterium
CTGGCTCAGCAGGTTGCAAAGCAGAACATAGAGCGGAGAACTTCAAGAACAGCAAAGAGGATTATCCAATAAAATTGGCTCCCCGGGCAGGATTCGAACCTGCAACCCTCCGGTTAACAGCCGGATGCTCCACCATTGAGCTACCGAGGAGCGACTACACAAAGGATTATAGAGAACTTATTCCGTTTCGTCAAGGTAGTCACGCAATTTTTTACTTCGACTGGGATGACGAAGTTTCCGTAAAGCCTTAGCTTCAATCTGGCGAATCCTTTCTCTGGTCACTCCAAAAATCAGCCCCACTTCTTCCAGAGTATGGGGCCTTCCATCCTCCAGGCCAAAGCGAAGCTTTAAAACTTCTCTTTCCCGCTCAGCAAGAGTGTTTAAAACGCTACTCAGCTGTTCTCTCAAAAGAGAATAAGAAGCAGCTTGAGGAGGAGCAACAGCTCCAGTATCTTCAATAAAGTCGCCCAGATGACTATCTTCTTCCTCTCCAATAGGAGTTTCCAGAGACAGTGGCTCCTGGGCTATTTTTAAGATTTCCCTCACTTTCTCGGGGGTAATATCCATTCTTTCTGCTATCTCCTCAGGAGTGGGGTCTCTCCCCAGCTCTTGAACCAGTTGTCGAGCAGTTCGATTGAGTTTATTAATAGTTTCTACCATATGGACAGGGATACGAATAGTCCGGGCCTGATCAGCAATGGCTCGGGTAATAGCCTGACGGATCCACCAGGTAGCGTAAGTGCTGAATTTATAACCTTTTCGATAATCGAACTTCTCTACCGCCCGAATTAAGCCTAAATTCCCTTCCTGAATGAGGTCGAGAAACAGTAGACCTCTACCCACATATTTTTTAGCAATACTTACCACTAACCGCAAGTTAGCTTCGATGAGTTTCCTCTTAGCTTCCGGGTCTCCCTGTTCCACTCTTTTCGCTAATTCTACTTCCTCTTCTTTGGTGAGAAGAGGAACCTGCCCGATTTCTTTCAAGTACATTTTCACCGGGTCATCCACTCCTATGCCTTTCATATCCTCAAAGTAAAAATCTTCTGCCTCTAAAGCAGATTGATCTTCTGGAAGACCTTCCTCGTCAGAAACTTCGATACCCAGACCCAAAAGAGTATTATAAACATCGTCCAGCGTATCTACATTTACAGCTTCATTACCTAAGGCATCATTCAACTCTTTAAAAGTAATATACCCTTTTTGTTTTCCTCTTTCCATCAAAGAAGAAACTTCTGTAGAGGGCTGCTTTTTATTATTGTCACCCAATCTAATTTCTCTCCTCTCTTCAATCTACATTTTTCAACCTTTCTCGCTCCTGCAAGAGCGAATGATAATACCTTAACCTCTCCTCATTATCTTCCCGAGAAAGCTCTTCCTGTACCCTCTGTATTTCTTCTTCCACCACTGCTAATTCCAGCCGACGTATCAAATCCTCCACTATTTCCTGGTTCAGCCCCCCCTGCAAATCTTCTCGAGTCATTACTTCCGTCACACAGCTAGACAATTCCTCATCACCAGAAAAAATATCTATTAAATCAGAAGGAGAAAGGCTGCCTTGCTCTTGAGAATCGGTAAAAACACGGAAAATACGACGATGCTCCGGCCGAGAAAAATGTTTAACTTCCACCTCTTTACTAATTTTTTCTCGCCAAAACTCGTTCTCCATCATGGCTCGCAGGAGCATCTTCTCTGCTTTTACTCTACCTGATTCTACATTCGATGCAGAGATAAAAGCTTCTCCCGACCTTTTTTCCCGTCCCAAAGCACTATAAATTAATGATTCTCTCACTTTTAGCTTTTCTGCTAAATAATCAATTTTCAAAGACCTCTCCACCGGGTCTTTAATTGATTGAAGAAAAGGAACCATACTTCGAATAATTTTCGCTTTTGATTCCAAAGAACTTAAACCATAATCTCTGACAAATAATTCCAGTTGAAAGTCAAAAAGAGAGGGAGCTTCTTCCAAAACTTCTAAGAATTTTTCTCTTCCTTTCTGACGCAGAAAAGAATCAGGATCATAAGGAGCAGGAATGGGTAGTATTCGCACCGTTAATCCCTGTTCCTGAAGAATATTCATGCCTCTCACCGTGGCCGCCTGTCCTGCTGCATCTGAATCATAACAAATAATTACCTCCTCAGCATAACGGCGCAAAAGAAGGGCCTGATCCCGGGTAAGAGCAGTGCCCATAGAAGCCACACAATTATTAATCCCCTCTTGAAAAAGAGTGAGAAAATCCATATATCCTTCTACCAGAATAGCCTGGTGAGAACGCTGAATAAAACGCCGGGAGGCAAAAAGACCGTAAAGATTGCGTCCTTTGGAAAAAATCGGAGTATCAGAGACATTGACATACTTAGGCTCCCCCTCCCCTAAAATTCTTCCTCCAAAACCAATTATTCTCCCTTGAACATCGTGCAAAGCAAAAGTAATCCTACCTCGAAAACGGTCCAGAAGTTCCCCATCTTTGGTCACTACTCCCACTCCGGCTTTAATTACCTCTTGTCCCGAAAACCCCTCCCCCATCAGAAAAGCAATGGATTCTTTGCCCGAAACCGGGGAAAAGCCAATACCAAATTGCTCTGCTATTTCCGGTTTTAGCCCTCTGCGCTCATAGATATAAGAGCGGGCAGCAGCTGAGAGCTCTTCTTGAGAATCCAAAAAATACTGCCAGTAATAACGGTTCAAAGTTTCGTTCAAAAGAAAAAGCCTGTTTCTCTCTTTAGTTTGCCGGGTGGTGGTGCTTCTACCGGAGGCAGGAAGCTCCATACCACACTTCTGAGCTAAAAAGGTCACCGCCTCGGGGAACGTCAAATTCTCCATTTTCATCACAAAGGTGAAAATATTACCTCCCACCCCACACCCAAAACAATGAAAAATGCCTTTTTCTGGAGAAATTAGAAAAGAGGGAGTCTTTTCCTCGTGAAAAGGACAAAGAGCCCGATAATTACGACCCGCGGGCTGGAGACTGACATACTGGGAGACAAGTTCTACTATATCTATACGATTCTTAATTTCTTCTAAATACTGATCATCAAATAACAACTAAACCACCTATTCCTCCCCGCTTTAGAGAGTGCCACTACTATTAAATTATTTCCCCTCGGGAATATTCCCGAGGGGAAATAATATTCAGTGCATGAAAAGAGGAGCGAAAACCAAAGCCACGATAGACATAAGCTTAATCAGTATGTTAAGGGAAGGACCAGAAGTATCTTTAAAAGGATCGCCCACTGTATCTCCCACCACCGCTGCAGCATGGACAGGAGTTCCCTTTCCTCCCAAATTCCCCGCTTCTATGTATTTTTTAGCGTTATCCCAGGCTCCTCCAGCATTGGCCATCATAATGGCCATAAGAAGCCCGGTAACAATTGCTCCGGCCAGCAGGCCCCCTAATGCCTCTTTACCTAAAATCAAACCCACCACGATAGGCACTATCACCGCTAAAAGACCGGGGAAGATCATCTGGGCAATAGCCCCTCGAGTGCTGATATCTACACAACGGGCATAATCGGGTTGAGCTGTCCCTTCCATCAATCCTTTTATTTCCCGGAACTGGCGCCGTACTTCTTCCACCATTTTAAAAGCAGCGTCCCCCACCGCTTTCATAGCAATGGAGGAAAAGAGGAAAGGCATCATTCCTCCAATAAAAAGCCCCACCACTGTGTAAGGATGCAAGAGGTCAATAAGCCTCAAACCCACAGTCTGCGAATAAGCCACAAATAGGGCAAGAGCGGTGAGAGCTGCAGAGGCAATGGCAAAACCTTTACCGATGGCTGCTGTAGTATTTCCCAGGGCATCCAGAGCATCGGTTCTTTCGCGTACATGAGGGTCTAAATCAGCCATCTCAGCAATGCCCCCGGCATTATCCGCCACCGGACCATAGGCATCTACTGCCACAGTCATGCCTACAATAGAGAGCATGCCCAAACCCGCTATGGCAATACCGTAAATTCCTGCCGCCCAGTTAGCCAGAAGAATAGCGGCACAAATTAAAATAAGGGGAAAAACAGTGCTTTCCATGCCCAGCGCCAAACCATTAATTATCACCGTAGCCGGGCCAGTTTTAGCCGCCTCTGCCAGTTGCTTCACCGGTTTATAATCGCTGGAGGTGTAGTATTGACAGAGAAGACCGATAATAATTCCGGCTATCAGGCCCGATACGCTAGCCACAAATGGACCAATGGCTTTTGCTGTTCCCAGGCCCCGAAAAACGAGAAGGGCAGAAATTAGAACAAAAATAGCAGTCAAAACAGCACTGATGTAGGTTCCCCGGTTGAGAGCGGGCGCTAAATCTTTTTCGTCTTTTGCTCGAACAAATAAAGTCCCGATAATAGAAGCCACCGCTCCCAGACCAGCAATCAGAAGGGGAAATGTTACCCCCCCTATTCCTCCATATATGGCCCCCGGTACTGCCCCCAGCACCATAGCAGCCACGATAGAGCCCACATAAGATTCAAAAAGGTCGGCTCCCATTCCGGCGACATCCCCTACATTGTCACCTACGTTGTCAGCAATAACTGCTGGATTACGAGGGTCATCTTCGGGGATACCCGCTTCTACTTTGCCCACCAGATCCGCCCCCACATCAGCGGCTTTAGTGTAAATACCTCCTCCCACTCGGGCAAAGAGAGCAACAGAGCTGGCCCCTAAAGCAAAACCGTTGATGATATCAGGATCTCCTACAAAAAGGTAAAGAAGGCTCAGTCCCAGAAGACCAAATCCCACCACGCACATCCCCATAACTGAACCTGAAGAAAAAGCCACTGTTAGAGCATCACTTATGCTTTTTGTAGCTGCCTGGGCGGTGCGACAGTTACTGCGAGTGGCCACTCTCATACCTACAAATCCGGCACCCACCGAACAGATAGCACCGCACACGTAACAGATAGCCACCGTCACTCCCAGAGTCAGAGTAAGAAGTATAAACATACCAACGACAAAGATAGCCAGGAAGGAATATTCTCTCTTCAAGAAAGCCATCGCTCCTTCCTGAATTGCACCAGACAAGCTCTGCATTCTCTCATTTCCCGGGTCAAAAGAATAGATCCGGCGAACGAGAAAAACAGCATAAATTAAAGCGATTAAACCAGCAACCAGGGTAAAAATTGCAACTCCCATAATACACCTCCTTTTAGTTATTCAGTCAGTATTCCTTCTTCCCTCTCCCGGCCAGGAAGAGGGAATAAAGTATTTTTGATAAATGTATAGAGCATATCTATCCGTCATTCCAGAAATAAAATCACAAACCGATTGTTCTAAGGCAGATACTCCCTTCTGGTAAAGTTTATACTCCTTTTCCAGGATATCTGGATTCTGCACAAAAAAGCAATATAACTCTTTAACCAGCCTTTGAGCCTTGTCTCTCTCTGCTTTTTGTTCCTCGCTCAAGTATACTCTCTCAAACAGAAATTGGCGCAGAATTTCTGTGGCTTCTCGTACCTCCTCACTCATCTCCACCACTGGTTGGTCGAAGCTATTCAAGACCAGATCTTTAACCATCCGGTCTATCCGCTCTCGATGAGTATTGCCTAAAACTTGCAAGGCACAAGCAGGCAGTTCATCTTCGGTGATAATTTTACCCCGCAGAGCATCGTCAATGTCATGGTTAACATAGGCCACCACATCAGCCCAGCGCACTACCTGACCTTCTAAAGTAGAAGGAAGCTCTTCTGGGCTAAAAACCAGCTCTTGGGCCAGAGTTTTGGAGTGCTTAACAATTCCATCTCGGACCTCCCAGGTGAGGTTGAGTCCTTTGCCGTCCTTTTCCAGAAAATCCACCACTCTTAAGCTCTGCTCATTATGCCTGAAACCTTGAGGTTGAAGAACTTCATTAAGTGCATCTTCTCCAGCATGGCCGAAAGGGGTGTGTCCCAGATCATGACCTAAGCTGATTGCTTCCACTAAATCTTCCTGCAAGCGCAGGGCTCGAGCTACAGTGCGGGCAATCTGCGCTACTTCTAAAGTATGAGTTAGGCGAGTGCGATAGTGGTCGCCTTCCGGGCTTAAAAAAACCTGGCTTTTGTGCTTCAGACGCCGGAAAGACTTAGAGTGAATGATGCGATCCCGATCTCTCTGAAAACAATTCCGCAGCTCACATTCTGGCTCTTCCCTTTCTCTTCCCCGACTCCTGGTGCTCAAAGTAGCAAAAGAAGATAGCGCCTCCTCTTCTTTTGCTTCCCAGAACTTTTTGATATCTGCAATCTGCACTGATATCTCACCCACTCTTATACTCGCCCCTAACAGGTCCGCTGTCTTCTCCCCTGCCTAGCTCCCTACTTAGAAAGATGCCTCCTCCCGGAAGTTCCAATACCGCTCTCCCCTGCCCGAGCGGGCAGGGGAGAAAATTCAAACGTCGAATTTCTTCTTTTCTTCGCTCCCTAAGGCAGCATGAGCAGCAGCCAGACGGGAAATAGGTACCCGGAAAGGAGAACAGCTGACGTAATCCAGGCCAATTTCGTGGCAGAACTTCACCGATTTTGGCTCTCCTCCATGTTCTCCACATATTCCACATTTTAGATCCGGACGACTGCTGCGACCTTTTTCTACTCCCATCCGCATCAGTTGCCCCACTCCTTCCTGGTCTATAACCTGGAAGGGGTTTTCTTCCAGTATACCGTTCTCCTCATAGAAGAACAAAAATTTACCTTCTGCATCATCCCGGCTATAACCAAAAGTCATCTGAGTCAGGTCATTGGTTCCGAAGGAGAAAAACTCAGCATATTCAGCAATCTGGTCCGCCACCAGTGCTGCTCGAGGAACCTCAATCATAGTACCAAAGCTGTAGTTAACATCCACTTGATACTTGTCGATAACCTCTCGCGCTACTTCATCCAGCTTTTCTTTTAAAACCTTAATCTCGTTGCGATGACCAACCAGAGGAATCATGATTTCGGGAATAACCTTAACTCCTTCCTGAGATAACTCACAAGCTGCTTCCATAATAGCTTTCACCTGCATCTCCACGATATCAGGATAGAGAATCCCTACCCGGCAACCCCGCAAACCCAGCATGGGGTTGTTTTCATGCATTCCCTGAACTACTCTGAGCAATTTCTCTTTTTCTTCTAATTCAGGACCAGTTACCCCCTTGACCCGTAAAGTAGTTACCTCTACTAAGAGCTCTTCTAAGCTGGGTAAAAACTCATGCAAAGGAGGGTCAATCAAACGAATGGTAACTGGTTTACCTTCCATAACCTGGAATATTTCCTTGAAGTCCCCCTTTTGCATCGGACCAATTTTGGATAAAGGTTCTTTTCTTTCCTCCGGACTCTGAGCCATAATCATCTTTTGCACCCAGGGTAAGCGCTCTTGAGCCATGAACATGTGCTCGGTTCGGCAAAGACCAATTCCCTCCGCTCCAAATTCCAGAGCTTTTCGAGCATCGGCCGGGGTGTCAGCATTAGCTCGCACTCCTAAACGACGGAATTTATCCGCCCAGGAAAGAAGGGTCTGAAAATCAGGAGACAACTGAGGAGGAATGGTTTCCACCTGACCTAAAATCACTTCCCCGGTGCTCCCATCAATGGTGATATAATCACCTTCTTTTACCACCACTCCGTTGACCGAAAAAATTCTCTTATCCAGATCAATCTTAATCGCCTCGCAACCCGCCACACAGGGTTTACCCATACCTCGAGCTACCACTGCTGCATGGCTGGTCATTCCACCTCTGCTAGTTAAAACTCCCTGTGCTGCTGCCATTCCATGAATATCATCAGGAGTAGTTTCTGGGCTGACCAGAATAACCTTCTCACCATTATTACCTAACCGCTCTGCCTCATCAGCATCAAAAACCACTTTCCCATAAGCTGCACCAGGAGAAGCAGGCAAACCCTTAGCCACAACCTTCAAAGGCTGGCTGCGGTCAATACGAGGGTGGAGGAGCTGGTCGATCTGTTCCGGCTCCACTCTTCGTACCGCTGTCTTTTCATCAATCAGCCCTTCTTTTACCATATCCACGGCAATCTTAATCGCTGCCTGAGCGGTTCTCTTCCCCGTTCGGGTCTGCAAAATATAGAGCTTACCTTTTTCGATGGTAAACTCAAAGTCCTGCATATCTCTGTAGTGCTCCTCTAGTATCTCATAGACTTTCTTCAGCTCTTCAAAAACTTCGGGAAGGTCTTTTTGCATCTCTATGATGGGCTTGGGAGTCCGGATACCGGCTACCACGTCTTCTCCCTGGGCGTTCAAGAGATATTCTCCGTAATATTCTTTTTCTCCGGTGGAGGGGTTACGAGTAAAGCCCACTCCTGTTCCCGAATCAAATCCCATGTTACCGAAAACCATCACCTGAATATTTACCGCTGTTCCCCAATCTTCAGGGATGTTATTAAGTCGCCGATAAGTGATGGCTCTTTTATTATTCCAGGACTCAAACACGGCATTAATAGCTCTGTATAGTTGCTCCTTGGGGTCTTGAGGAAAATCTTCTCCGGTTGCTTTTTTATAAAGCTCTTTGTATCTCTCAACCACCTTTATTAAAGCATTAGCATCCAGATCGGCATCTGATTTGGCCCCTACCTCTCTTTTGACCTCACTCAAAATGGCCTCGAATTCATCGTGCCCTATTCCCATTACCACGCCACCGAACATCTGAATGAAACGACGATAACAGTCGTAGGCAAAGCGACGATCACCGGTGAGTTGAGCCAGGCCTTCTACCACCTGGTCATTAAGGCCCAGGTTAAGAATGGTATCCATCATTCCTGGCATAGAAGCCGGAGCGCCGGAGCGGACAGAAACCAAAAGAGGATTCTGGGGGTCACCAAATTTTTTACCGGTTTTCTCTTCCAGACGTTTCAAATTCTCCTCTACCTCTTCAGCCAGACCCTCTGGCCAGGTCTGGTTATTCTTATAGTAATGAGTGCAGGCTTCCGTGGTGATGGTAAAACCTGGAGGTACCGGTAAACCAATACGGGTCATCTCCGCCAGGTTCGCTCCTTTTCCACCCAGAAGTAATTTCATTGAGGCGTCGCCTTCGCCAAAAAAGTAGACGTATTTCTTTTTCATTACACTTCCTCCTTCTCTTTTTTAATTTGGCTTATGATCGTGTTTACCAAATCTTTACTATTCAAACCAGTAATATCTATCACCTGACAACCTAACCTGTCGTAAACCCGATGAGCAAAATCCAATTCTTGTTCCACCACCTCTATATCTGCTTTCCATTCTAAATCATAAAGACCCAAAGCTCTAATCCGCTCTTTCCTGGCTTCCGATAGGTAGTTAGCATCCACCTTAAGACCCAATACCGGTTTAGCCAGAGGGGAAACTATGGTATCTTCGAAGTGGGGGGGAAGGGGTAAATTCGGGTCCAGCATTAAAAACGCCGCCTTAATTCCCTTCTCTGCCAACATCAGAATCCCTCTTTCTCGGTGAGGATACCATACCCCCAGAAGCACTATATCGGCCTCTTTCAAATCAGAAACACTGAATCCCCCGCTACTCTTCCAAGCATATTCCAGGGCCTCTAATTCCGAAGATTGCTCCTCCAAGCGACGAAAAAGACCGGGTATTCCCCGAGGTTGACGAGAACTAACTTTTTTTAATACCTCGACCAAGGGACCCAGAAGGTCCAGAGCCAGCAATCCCCGGTTAAGCAATTCTGCCCGCAGAGTATGGAGCAGCTCCTCATCCACCACGGTATAGACTACGATGTCTTTTTGAGGTTCCACCATATCCAGAATGCTGCATATTTGTTCCTGACTGCGAACGTGAGCAAAATCCATAATGCTAACCCGGGGCAGGTCAAACTGTAGAAGAGCAGCGTGTACCACTGATGTAGCAGTCTTGCCCGTTCCATCGGAAATCACAAAGATATTAAAATCGTCGCTCACCTTATAAGCGAGATCTTCCTTTTCCATCCCTATTCTCCCTCTATCACTATCTGAGATAGATCAGCCAGGCTCTCCCACAAGTTTACCACTTTTTTCATCAAATTTAAGCGATTTTCTCTCAAATCTTTTTCCTCACACATCACCAAAACCTGGTCAAAAAACTGGTTAAGCACAGGTAAAAACTGATGAAATACTTCACAGGCAGCGATATAGTCTCCCCTGGCTACCGCCTGATTAAACTCTTGTTCCACCTTTTGCAAATTTCGATACAATTCTATTTCCAGCTCTTCCCGTAACAGGTCTTCTCGCAAATTTCCATCGCCAGAAAACCCTTTACTGATGTTATTAGCCCGGGTAAAACCGGTAACTATTTCCGATAAAAACGATTTTCTCTCTCTTTTCAGTTTCTCCAGAGCTTCTATTTTCTGGGAAGCCTCATAAAGGTCATCAACTGAGGTATTCAAAACTGCATTCACCACCGAGTAGTCAAATCCCGAGCTCAAAAAACGCAAACGAAGACGGTTAAAAAGAAACTCTACTACTTCCTGTTTTACCGCTTTCTTCTCTTCTATTAAATTCTGTTCTTCTAACAGTTGAAGGTTTTTCTCTACCCAGGAAGATAATGAAAGATACCACTGACGGTGTAAAATTATGTTGACAATGCCCTGGGCCATTCTCCTCAAACCCCAGGGGTCTTGAGAACCACTGGGAACTCTCCCCAGGGAAAAACTGGAAACGATGTTATCCATCTTATCCACTAAAGAGAGAATGGTTCCTGCTACCGTCCGGGGGTAGTTTTCTTCCCCCGGTAGAGGATAATATTGCTCTTCTAAGGCTATGGCCACCTCTTCTTCTTCTCCGTCTAAAAGAGCATAAACTCTACCCATATAACCCTGCAGTTCGGGAAACTCCTTTACCATTTCACAGGCGAGATCCGCTTTGGATAAATGTGCCGCTTCTTGAGCCTGTTTTTTCTTTCCCGAGTTAAAATTCAATACTTCTGCTAAGTAAACAGCCAGCTTTTCTAACCGCTCTACCTTTTGCTTCATAGTCCCCAGAGACTCCTGAAAAACAATACCGGAGAGGGCCTCTATTCTCTCCCTGAGTGGCTTTTTCCTGTCCTCCTCAAAGAAAAAAAGGGCATCTTCCAACCGGGCTTTCAGCACTCGCTCATTCCCTTTTACTATTTTTTCTCCTCCTTCTCGGGGTCGGTTTAACACTATAAAGAAAAAAGGTAAGAGCTCTCCCCGGGCAGAGACGCAGGCAAAATATCTCTGGTGGCGCCTCATAACTGTGGTAAGCACTCGATGGGGGAGCTTCAGATACTGAGGGTCAAATCGACCGGTAACAGCATCAGGATATTCTACCAGAAAATTGACTTCCTGAATTAAATCTTCGTCTTTTAGCCAGTGGCCCCCAATAAGCTTTTCTTCTCTGTTCAGGGCTTCTTCAATTCTCTTCCTTCTTTCTTCCTGATTAACTATAACAAAAGCCTCCTGCAGTGAAGTAAAATACTGAGAAGCTTCCTCCAGCTCCACAGATCCGGAGCTGAGAAAACGATGCCCCCGGGTAAAGCGAGAAGAGGTTATTCCCCCTATTTCGAAAACCACTTCTTTATCTCCCCACAGAGCACACACCCAGCGAAGGGGACGAACAAACCGAAATTCGCCCTCTCCCCAGAGCATGGAGCGAGGAAATTTCAGAGAAGAAATAATCCGAGGAAGGAGAGCAGGTAAAATTTCTTCTACCAGTTTTCCTTCCTCTTTTTTTACCCCAAAAAGATAAACCCCTCTTTCGGTCTCCTTTACCACGAGATCAGATAAATCAATGCCCTGAGAGCGAGCAAAAGCACGGGCAGGCTCTAAAAACTCTCCGGTTTCAGAAACGCTAACTTTTTTAGCCGGGCCTTTGACTTCCTTGAGGATGGGTCTTTGCCTCTCTGCCACACCCTGCAGATAAACAGTCATCCGCCGGGGAGTTCCTACCACTTCTAAATCCCGGTAGTCTATTCGAGCCTCCTCAAGACTCTCTCTGAATTTAGTTTCCCACTGGTAAAAAATGTCATCTATCAGACTGGCAGGCAACTCCTCCATTCCCACCTCTAATAGCAGGTCTTTTTCTTGTGCCATCTATCCTTCCCTCTCTACTAAGGACTCCTGCGACACAGCAATTTTTATTTTAGAAGAAAAAGGGAAACCGGAGGATTTTCTCTCCTCTAAATACAACTGCGCGCTACGGTTGGCTAATTGCCTTATTCTCCCCATGTACTGGTTTCTCTCCATGACGCTTATTTCCCCCCCCGCGTCTAACAAATTAAAAATATGAGAACACTTCAAAACATAATCATAAGCCGGTAAAATCAGGCCTCTATCCAGCAATCTTTTAGCTTCCTCCTCGTACAGGGCAAAGAGGGTAAAAAGCAAGGGAGGATTACCCTCATCAAAGCTATATATGGAATGTTCTTTTTCTTCCTGGAAGCGGATATCCCCGTAGGTCAAATATTCGTTCCACTCCACTTCAAACACATTTTCTTTTTCCTGCAGGTACATAGCCATTCTTTCTAAACCATAAGTTATCTCTACAGCAATGGGCTTTAAATCTACTCCTCCGGCCTGCTGAAAATAAGTAAACTGAGTAATTTCCATCCCATCCAACCAGACTTCCCAGCCTAACCCCCAGGCTCCCAGAGTGGGAGACTCCCAGTCATCTTCTACGAAACGGATATCATGCTCCCGGGGATCGATACCCAGATGAAGGAGGCTGTCTAAGTATAAATCCTGAATATCAGCAGGCGAAGGTTTGATAATAACTTGAAATTGATAATGCTCATAGAGTCGATTGGGATTCTCCCCATATCGACCATCACCCGGGCGGCGGGATGGCTCACAGTACGCCACTCTCCAGGGTTCCGGCCCCAGAACCCGCAAGAAAGTAGCTGGGTTCATAGTACCCGCTCCTACTTCCACATCGTAAGGCTGAGCGATAACACAACCTTTTCTTTTCCAGTAATCACTTAAAGTAAGAATAATATCTTGAAAATACACAGCTTCCTCCCTGTAGACACCAAGCGTAAAATATAGCAATTTTAAAAAATCCTGTCAACCACTAAAAACCGCTCCCCGATAAAAAGACCGAAAATCATGCCAGCTCCTGATCTTTCTTCCCTCTTGATAGCTCAAGTAGTCAGAGAGAATTTTATCCAGTTCTTCAAATTGGGCCAGGGTAAGCCGGAGAGATGAACAATTCCTCCCCGGGGAAGAAAGGTATCCTAATATAGCTCGCAAATCTTGAGGGAAAACTATTTTTTCTTGCACCTCCCCGGCGCAAGAAGAGCAAACCAGCCCTCCCTCTCCGTGGCTCCAGTAAGATTCTCCTTCTGCGCTTCTGTGACACAAAACACAACTTTCCAGCTGAGGGGTTATTCCCAGGTAAAAAGCCAGGTCCAGTTTAAACTGCAGGAAAAAAGGATAAGCATCTCCTCTCTCCGAAGAGCAAATGGCCTCCCAAAAGCGCACCACTCTATCTAAGAGCCCTTGTTCTGGTTTTCCCCATTGCCAGCACCGGTCCAAAAGATAAAGCACATAGCTCCCCTCCAGCCACCTCTCTACCGAAGAGGCAAGCGCTCGATAAGAAACTTTAATCTCCCCTTGAGTGATTATGGGCATCCCCGCTCCAGAGTAAAACATAAACTCAGAAAGATTGAAAACATCCAGCGAAGCTCCAAAACGATTCCCCACTTTTCGAGCTCCTTTGGCCAGAGCCTTAATCTTTCCCCGCTCTCTAGTAAAAAGGGTAACCAGACGGTCTTGCTCCCCCAGGTTGGTAGAGCGAATTACTATGCCTTCATCCTTCCAGTACCGAGAAAATTTCTCCATCACTTGAGACTATATCCCCACCTCCTCAACACCGCCGGTTTTTTCTTCCAGTTCTTCTCCACTTTAACCCACAAATCGAGATAAACTTTCTTGCCCCAGTTGAGCTCTATCTCTTTTCTGGCTTCTTCTCCAATTTTCTTTAACATTTTGCCTTCCTTACCAATGATAATTCCCTTATGAGAATCTCTTTCCACATATATAATGGCTTTGATATAGAGAACCTCACCCCGGTCTTTAAATTCTTCCACCCTCACCTCTGCGCTGTAGGGAACCTCCTGGTAAGTATACCACCAGATTTTCTCTCTTATGATTTCTGCTACTATGTCTCTCTCTAACGCATCAGACAAGATGTCTCTCTCGTAATAAGGAGAACCAGGAGGAAGAACTTCCACTATCTGGGAAATCAAATCAGAAATCCCCTCCCCAGTAATAGAAGAAACAGCCCCTTTCCCTTGAAAAGGAAACAGGCTGGAGAACCGGGAGAGAATCTCCTGGACCTCTCCTTCTTGTAACAAATCTTTTTTATTAAGAACCAGAAAAACCGGGCCGGAGAAAGAACGTAAACTATTCAGATATTTTTGGTCCTCTTCTTCCCGAAGGGGAGGAGCAATCATATACAAAAGCGCATCCACCCCCTCCAGGGCTTTTTGTGCTTCCTGAACCATCCACCTGCCAAAGTCATCTCGAGGAGAATGAAGGCCGGGAGTGTCCAGAAAAACTATCTGGGCCTGGTCAAGATTGAGAATCCCCTTTATCACCCGGCGAGTAGTTTGTGGTTTAGAAGAAACAATGGCTACTTTGTGTCCTAAAACATAATTCAAAAAAGTGGATTTTCCCACGTTGGGTTGACCCCAGATAGTAACAAAACCAGAACGAAAGTCCAAATTATCTACTCCTTTCTACCATTCTCCAGGAGAAAAGCCCGGGGTAAAAGAGAAGCGAGGGAGATTACCTCATAATCTTTATCGCTTTTAGCAGCTATTATCTCCAATTGAGGAGCAAACTCATAAAGAACCTGCCGGCAGGCGCCACAGGGAAAGCAATAAGAAGAAGAATCAGCAACAATGGCTAATTTTTCAAATTCCCGCACCCCTTGCGATACCGCTTTGGCAACTGCCACTCTCTCAGCACAGATAGTTAAACCCAGGGAGGCGTTTTCCACGTTGCAACCAGTGAAAATCTCTCCCCCCCATCCCCGGAGCGCTGCTCCCACCGGAAAATTGGAATAAGGAGCATAAGCGTGGTTTTTGGCCCTGATGGCTTTTCTTACCAGCTTTTCCCTTTCTTCTTCCTCCCTCAGGAGTTGATACAGAGCTTCTTGCCTCTCTTCCATTACCTGGCGCTCTTGAGGCTCTTCATCTCCATACCCCAGAAGATGGAGCAAGCCATGGATCAAAACGATACTCATCTCCTCCTCATTTCTCACTCCTCGAGCGCGCGCTTCTTCTTTGGCCACTGCAGGACAGATTACTATCTCTCCCCAGATACCATCTTTATCAGAAAAGCCATAAAGGAAAGATATGACATCGGTGTAGTGATCCTGGCCAAAAAATCTTTTTTTGAGATTCCTGATTTCCTCCCTGTCCACTGCCGCTACCACCAGCACTCCCGGGAATTGTTTCCCCTCTTCTTTTAAAACCAGGTCCACTATCTTTTGTATTTTTCTTTTAGGTAAAAAACTCTCCTCAGTTCTGTTTATTATTTCTACTCGGCTCATTTTTAACCTCTTTCTCCCTGGCCATTTTCAATGCCTCTTCTTCCGGATAGTAAGGAACTCGAGAATGAATCATGCCATTTAACACCGCCACAAACGCCTGGGCAATCTGCCGGATATCTCTCATGGTAAGAGGAGATTCGTCCAGCTGCCCTTCCCGCAAATATTTCTGTAAAATCCCGTTAACTATGCCTCCCACTCGACCGGGCGTGAGATTAGTAGCACCACGCACTGCTGCTTCCACACTGTCAGCTAAAAATACCAGGGCTTCCTCAGCGGTGTGAGGAAGAGGACCGGGGTAGCGAAACTCTTCCTCTCTCACTTCATCTTTTCTTTCCCTTACCGCTTTATCGTAAAAATAGCGTATTACAGTAGTTCCGTGATGGCGAGCAATGATTTCTTGAATTTCCGGTGGCAAATTGTATTGCCTGGCTATTTCCACCCCATCTTTAACATGGCTCTGGATAACTAAAGCACTCAGGTTGGGAGAAAGCCGATCATGGATATTGCGTCCTTTAACCTGGTTTTCAATGAAACAATACGGTCTTTTTATCTTGCCTATATCATGATAATAAGCTCCCACTCTTACCAGAAAAGGGTTAGCTCCAATCCTCTCTGCTGCAGCTTCAGCCAGATTAGCGACCATCAAGCTGTGACTATAAGTACCGGGGGCTTCCAGAAGAAGCCTCTTTAAAAGAGGATGAGTAGGATTGAGAAGCTCCATCAGGCGCAGGTCAGAAGTCACATGAAAAGCACTCTCTAAAAGAATAATTCCCCCCAGAGCTATCACTGCTCCTCCTATTCCCCCTCCCAATCCATAAAAAGCATCCCCCAAAACTCGAGTTATCTCTTTTCCCTCCTGCAGGCCAAACACTAAACTCAAACTGGCATTAATCAGAGCCATCATCATCCCTGCCCGGGCTAAATCTTTCATCTTGGTAACTTCGTCCAGCCAGAAAAGAGGAAAAAGTAAATTAATATAGACATAAAATCCTTGAAGAAAATCCATCTTATCCCCCCACAGAAGAAGGGGAAAAATAATTAAGGATTCCACCAGAGCAAGGTTTTTGCCTAAAATAGGAGAGAGGATGAGAGGAAGGGCGCTGATAACTACGAAAAAAGGAGAAAATCGAAAAGTCAGCATATTCATGGCTACAATGCCCCCTACGGTCAGAAGGCGCAAAAGGAGAAGAGAGTCTTTCTCCAAAAGAGCAGGATCCGCTTTTCGAATATACAAATACTCTCCTCCCACCAGCCCCGCTATCACCAGAGCCCAGGCTAAAAGCTGAAACCAGCGTTCTCTTTCTCCCCCCAGACCCACTGCTCTCAAAATTTCTATATCCTCTTTAGTAACTACTTCTCCTTTTCTTAAAATTACCTCTCCCCGCTTGATGATCCTTTTGGCGGGCTGCAGAGACTCTAAGGCCTCCAGGCGCTCTCTTTGGGTGCCTTCCACATCCACTACCGCCGTGGGTCGAATAAAACGGAAAATCAGAGCTTCTGCCACCCGGGCTTCTTCAGCAGTCAAATCCATTCTATCCAGTTCACTATAGGCTTCTAAAATTTTGTCTTCCAGCTCTTCTTCCCGGATAGGATGGGCTAAGTAGCGATTAATCAGGTCAAAAGCAATCCCTTTAACTTTTTCATATTCTTCTTGAGGAGCAGCCAGCAACCACTCTAAGACTCCCGGGGTAATCTTCCATTCTTTACTAAAAGTATCTCTGAACTCCTCCGATAAAACCGAATAAGCAGGACGCACTTCCTCTAAGGAGCTAAAAAACTCTTCTAACTCTTCTCTAATTTTGTTCACCATCTGCAGGTCAATCCGGTAAACAGTGGGGACAGTAGAAAGAATTCTCTTTTGCGCCTCTGCGGTACTGGGGACATCAATAATCTCCACCGAGCGGGGGGAAATAATGTCTCGAGTGACCACTTCTCCTTCTTTTATATCCCACCTCTCACCGGAGGTGAACCAGAATAGGGAGAAAAGCATTACTCCATAAAGAAAGAAATTTAAAAAACGAAAAGAGGGCTTAACGGGAAAGGGTTTTTTCCTCAAATTTTTCATAAGCCAGAATGATTTTCTGGACTAATTGGTGTCTGACTACGTCTTTTTCGCTCAAGTAGACAAATTCTATTCCTTCGATATTTCCGAGAATTTCTTGCACCACTATCAATCCTGATTTTTTACCACTGGGAAGGTCCACCTGGGTAATATCGCCGGTCACCACCACTTTAGACCCAAAACCCATGCGAGTTAAAAACATTTTCATCTGTTCGGGAGTGGTGTTTTGTGCCTCATCCAGCACAATAAAAGAGTTGTTCAGGGTTCTTCCCCTCATATAGGCAAGAGGGGCTACCTCGATTATTCCCTTTTCACTGTACTTTTGAAATTTATCAGGAGAGAGCATTTCATAAAGGGCATCATAAAGAGGACGCAGATAGGGCTCAATCTTTTCTTTAAGGTCCCCGGGTAGATACCCTAAGCTTTCTCCTGCTTCTACCGCGGGCCTCACCAGAACGATTCTGCTCACTTCTTTGTCTTGCAAGGCTGCGCAAGCCATAGCCATGGCCAGATAAGTTTTCCCTGTGCCAGCCGGACCGATACAAAAAGTTATATCGGCGTTCCTCACCGCCTGCACATAATTTATCTGTCCGGGAGTTTTAGCTCGGATAGATTTATGATAAGCAGTGGTTAAAATAACTGATCCGGCCTTGTCATTCCACCATGCTTTTTTATTTTCCTTAAAGCTCACTGCCATTTTTTGCAGGTCACGAGAACTGAGTTCCTCCTGGGGGGAAAAAGAGGATAATTCTTGCAAAAAATCCCGAGCCAGTAATGCCTCCCCTCTATCACCTTTAGTTCTGATTACCAGATCCTCCTCTTCTATGTCTATCTCCACCTCAAACACGCTTTCAATAATTTTAATTTTACTATCTAAGTAGCCAAAAAGAGTCCTGATGTTTTCCGCGCTCCTTAACGGGAGACGAACTTCTCTATCTTTTACGTCAATCCTTCGAGACAAGTTTTTTTATCACCCCACATCCGGCTGGCGATAGTCTATCTCATCAACCGTTTTCTCTCCTCTGTAATTAACAAAACACAAAATACCTCTCCTTATGCCCAAGTCCCCAGCCCGACTATCACCTGTTTTTTAAAGATTATGCTTCTCTCATCCTCTTCTTTTTCGTCGGGCAGCTGCTTGAGCTTTTTTTCTCTTCTTTTCGCTGGGTTTTTCATAATGTTCTCTACGCTTCATCTCCGAAATTACTCCATTGCGCTGGCATTTTTTCTTAAACCGGCGCAGAGCTTCATCTATGCTTTCTCCTTTACCAACTTTAACTTCTGTCACCCTTATTCCTCCCTCAACTTGAAGTAGAATAATTATAAGAAATTAAACAGAAAGTGTCAAATAAGCCGTATGGCGAAGAACTTTTTTTGTTTTCCCAAAGAGGGCATACTACAATCGCCGGAGAGCTATAAAAAGCCCCTACCTGCGGCAGGTAATATCGGAGGGCCAGTAAAGGAATGAGGAGCTCAGTTTATTGTAATGGGTTAACTTTCCTGTTATAGTTATTGCCAAAAAGGGGTGAGAGAAAGTATGAGAAAATTTAAAGTTCCATTAGAAAAACCGGAGCCTAATTTTTCCGAGTTTAAAGATGTCCTTTCAGGCAAAAAGCCAGCCCAGAAAGTTCATTTTGCAGAATTATTTGCAGATATTGAGGTTATCTTTTACATTACTGAAAATATCCTGGGAAACAAGGTCATTCATTCTCCTCAAGAGGACTTCCCGGGTTTTTGGAAACAGGAAATCAATTTCTGGTACAAGATGGGATATGACTATATTAGAGTAGCAGGAGGACTAAACTTCCCCCAGCTAAAAGGAAGAGTAGCAGAGGATACCGCTCTCCTCTCCCGAGGAGAGAGGAGCTGGATAGAAGAAACAACCGGTGTTATATCTTCCTGGAGAGATTTTGAAGAGTACCCCTGGCCTACTCGTGAATCTTTTGATTATTCCCACTATGAATTTATCTCTCGGAATCTTCCCCAAGGTATGAAAATGATGATTTGTCCAACCAGCGGAGTGTTTGAGATAAGCAGCGAGTATCTTTTAGGTTTTGAGGGAATGAGCTACCTTCTGTATGAAGATTATAAACTGGTAAAGTCGGTATTTGATAGGGTAGGAGAAATTATATACGAATTTTATGAGAATATAATCACCCTGGATAATGTAGAAGGCATCTTTCAGGGAGATGACCTGGGGTTCAAAACCAGTACTATTCTCTCCCCCAGATTTTTAAGAGATCTGGTTTTTCCCTGGCATAAGAAATATGCCGAGTTAGCCCACAGATACAATAAAATGTACTGGCTCCACTGCTGCGGAAATATACTGGAGGTCATAGAAGATTTGATAGATTATGTAAAAATAGACGCTCTGCACTCTTTTCAAGATACCATAATGCCGGTAACGGAATTCAAAAAGAAGTATGGAGAGAGAATAGCACTGCTGGGTGGAGTAGATGTAGATAAGCTGTGCCGATTAGAAGAACAGGAGCTCCGCTCTTATGTGAGAGATATACTTCACAACTGTATGCCCTATAGATATGCCCTGGGCTCAGGTAATACAGTAACAAATTATGTGCCGGTAGAAAATTATCTGATAATGTTAGACGAAGGGGCCAGATACTATGATTGAGGAACTCATAATGTTAGCTCACAAAACCTGAGGCGCCAT
>JAKPIQ010000151.1 GCA_029549715.1 Candidatus Atribacteria bacterium
CAAACTTTTCCTGAAAAACAAAAAAGTTCATACCCTGAGAAGGAATATCCAGATCCTCCCCGGAAGGCAAAGTCCCGGAGGCTAAAAAGATTCTTTTACTAGCTTCATCCCAGAAAGAAGGTAATAGGGGGGGAGTAAAAAAAGAAAGCATCATTCCCCAGGGAATTAAATAAAGTCGAGAAAGGATTTTAGCCCAGGCCAGATCTCCCGCCCCTAAAGGAGCAACGGGAGCCAGGCGCAGTATTTCCTTAACTTCCAACCCCGGGGGAGGTTCTTCCTCCAGGGATACCACCCAACCTAACAGGCGACGGTTATTGAACTCTACCTCTACCAGACTCCCTACCTGAATTCTGGCTTCCACAGAAGAAGGAATTAAATAGGAAAACTCGGCAAAAAGAGGAACGGGCAAAGCTAAAGAAGCAAAACGAGCAGTATTCATCCTAAAAAGTGATTGAAAAGGTAGGAAACAATTTCCTCCGCTAAATCTCTTTTATCTAAAAGAGGCAGTTCCTTTTCGCCCCCCCGGCAATCTACTATCCAGGCTTTATTAGTAGGGGTATCGAAACCGCTTTCTCCTTGAGCGATAAGATTAGCCACCATCATATCTACATTCTTTCTTTGCAACTTCTTTCGAGCCTCTTCCCGAGGGTTATTTGTTTCAGCACAGAAACCTACCACTATTTTATTGCCTTTATTTTTAGCCAACCCGGACAGGATATCAGGATTAGAGACCAGGGTAATAGTTAACTCTTCTTTTCCTTCTTTTTTAATTTTAGAAGGATAAAAAGAAAGAGGGCGAAAGTCAGAAATTGCAGCATTCATAAACAAAATATCGCTTTCCTTCCATTCTTCTTCCAGAGCGCTTTTCATTTCCTCTGCAGTTTCCACTCTTCTTACTTCTACCCCCCACGGGAGGCGAGAAGTTACATGACCCACCACCATTTTTACCTCTCCTCCCCATGCTCGTGCCAAGGAAGCCAGGGCTCCTCCCATAAAGCCACTGGCAGGATTGGAAATAAACCGAGCAGGATCTAACCACTCCCGGGTCGCGCCAGCACTAACTAAAACCTTTTTCCCTTCCAAGCCTGATTGAGGATAAAGATAATAAAAAATTCCCTCTACTAATTCCTCAAGTTCTGGCAATCTCCCTGCTCCTTCTTCTCCACAGGCCAGACTCCCTGAGACGGGATAAATTACCTTCATCCCCCGGCTCACAATCTTTTTCAGGTTATCCTGGACTACTGGATTATTCCACATGGTGACATTCATAGCTGGAGCAAAAATAACCTTGCCTGGATCTACTAAAAGGATGGTACTCAAAAGGTCATCACCAATACCACAAGCTGCCTTTGCCAGAATGTTAGCAGTAGCCGGGACAACGACGATAGCATCACTTTCTCTTACTAAATTGATATGGAGAATCTCTCCTCCTCCTTCAAAGAGGTCAACATAAGCTTTCTCCCCTGTCACCGCCTCAAAAGAGCTTTTGCCTACCAGAGATAGAGCATTTTTAGTTAAACAAGTTTTGACCTGCGCACCTGATTTGGTAAGATAACTGGCCAGACTTATAGCTTTAAAAGCTGCTATTCCCCCGGTTACTCCTAAGGTAATCTTTTTCCCTTTCCAGAATTGAGGGGGATGATAAATAGTCATTCTTCTACAAATTCAAAGCTGATTTTCCCGGCACTTAATTCTTCCAGAGCCACAAATAAAGGACTATGGGCTTCCTTTAATTCCACCAAGGGCACAGCACCATCATTCAGCTGTCTAATTCTTTTAGCTACCACATTAGCAAGAATATAGACATTGCCCACCATTTCAACTAATTCATCAATAGAAAGCATGTTTTCACCTCACCTTATCCGACACTTCTCAGCCACAATTATAGAGCGAAGCTTGTCCACTGCCTCTTCTAAAACATCGTTAATCACTAGATAATTATAATCCCTAATGGATTGCATCTCAAGATGGGCATTGGTCATACGCAACAAAATCTCGTTCTCCGGGTCAGAGCTCCGCCTCCTGATCCTCTCTTCCAGAACTCCCAGAGAAGGAGGAGCAATGAAAATAAAAATTCCTTCCGGATAGTTCTCCTTTACCTGCTTTGCTCCTTGAACATCAATCTCTAAAATTACGTCAAATCCCTCTTTTAACCATTCTTCCACCGGACGACGAGGAGTCCCATAGTAGTTACCATGAACTTTTGCCCATTCAATGAACTCCCCTCTTTCTTTCATCTGCTCAAAAGTTTTCATATCTATAAAATAATAATCTACCCCTTCTTCCTCATCTCTGCGAGGGGGACGAGTGGTACAGGAAACAGAATACTTTAGAGTCGGGCATCTTTTCATTACCTCTTTCCGAAGAGTACTTTTACCTACTCCCGATGGTCCAGAAAGGACAAATAATAGCCCGCTCACTATTCACTCCACATTACGAACCTGTTCCCACATTTTTTCTATTACCGTCTTCATCTCCACCACCAGAGAAGAAATCTCTACCTGAGAAGACTTAGAACCTATAGTGTTGACCTCTCGATTCATTTCCTGGAGAATAAACTCCAGCTCTCTACCCATCGCTTTATCCTGAGAAAGGAGCTCGTTCATCCGGTTAATGTGAGCTTTCAGCCTCACTATTTCTTCGTTAATATCGCTTTTTTCCACATAAAAAATCACCTCTTGAGCCAGAAGTGCTTCATCTATCTTCACTCCGGGTAAAAATTCTTCTATTCGCTGCAGGAGCTTATTGCGGTAGTAACTCTGAACCAAGGGAGTTCCCTTTTCCACTTCTCCAGTTAATCTCTCCAATTCTTTTAGCCAGGATAAAAGGTCCTCTCGGAGATGAGCTCCCTCTGCTTCTCGATAAGAAATAAGAGAGCAAAGCGCCTCTTTAAAAAGAGGATAAAAATTCTCCCACTCTTCCTCCCACAGAGAGCTCTGTTCCCTGACCTGCACTATCTCCCCGGCCTGGAGAAGATCAGAAAGACCCGGTTGCTGGAGCAAACTCAACTCTTGCACAATCTTCTGGAGAGCTTTCCAGTAAGAGCGAGCTAAAACCATATTGGCTTCCACTGAAAAAGCTCCTTCTTGAGGCTCAAATTCTACCCTTACTTCCACTTTTCCCCGAGAAATATTCTCTCTAACCAAGCTGGTTATCTTATCTTCCCATATACTCATCTCCCGAGGGATACGACAATTAAGATCTAAAAACCGGTGATTCAGAGTTTTAAGGCGGATCTTATAAAAACCTAACTTCCCTGCCCCTTCTGCATATCCAAAACCAGTCATACTCTTCATTTAACTTCCACTCCCTCTAAAATCGGGTCAGCAGGATACAAAACATGGTACTATATTATTGAATAAGTCCAGCCCTGTCAATTAAAATCCCGTATTCTTGTAAAAGATAGGCATTAAAACCAACTGAAAAACGCTAAAAAATATTTTAATTGGTCAGTTTCTATATTTTGTGAATTTATAGGTCTCTGGCAGTGGCCAGCAATCCACCTCTGGATTCTCGCTATTTATAGTACCCCCAACCTATTGTAATTTCTCTCCGCATCCCTTTATAGTCCCCGGAGATCTCACACAATTATTTCTTAATGCACAGGAGAAGGTTGAGCATTGAATGGAAAAGCGTTATTATGAGTTTTGGTCAACTATTCGTTGTAGATACAGCAATGCGTAACCTAGAAGATGGAGAGGGAAGATGTCTTAATGATAGGAGCAACAATTCGACCCGATTGGTGGCAGGAGGTTTCACTGAAAGCACTGCTACAGCGGTTGGAGGAAGCAGGATGCCAGTCCATAGAACTCCACTACACCACTGATTTTCCAGTAACTGCAAGGACAGTTATGGAACGAGAATTTAATCTTACGATTCATGCACCCACAGCAGGCG
>JAKPIQ010000170.1 GCA_029549715.1 Candidatus Atribacteria bacterium
GGAGTAGGGCGCAAAACTGCCAATCTGGTATTAACCGTGGGTTTCCAGAAACCAGCAATAAGCGTGGATACCCATATCCACCGGATTGTGAATCGCTGGGGATATGTAGAAACTAAAACCCCGGAAGAGACTGAAAAAGCATTACGAGAAAAGCTGCCTCTCCCTTACTGGCAAATTATCAATCCTCTTTTAGTCTTATTTGGACAGAATATCTGTCTTCCCCGTCGTCCCCGTTGCTTCCAGTGCCCTGTAGAAGAGTTCTGTGAAAAAAGAGGAGTGGAAAATTGAACTACCTGTGGTATACCGCAATTACAATATTAATAGCCTTCTTGCTTTTTGTAGCCCTATTCTTTAGAAAAAGCAAGTTCCCCAGAAAAAGATTAGTTTTATATTACCTCTTATCCATAGCTTTACCTCTTGTGATCCCTTATCCATGGATAGAAAAAATACTCTTTGACTACTTAGCCGGGCTATCTTCTGCTCTCTTTATCTCCTTAATTTTAATACTCATAGAATGGGCTTTACTCCTTTTCCTGATAATGAAGGCCTATCAGGAAGTAGTTGACTCTCCAGAAGAAAAATTTTTTCTCTTCCTTCTCTTAGGGCTGGGATTTGGCCTGGGGAAAGCGCTGCGAGATACGCTGCTCGTTTATTTCCATTCCCTCTCTGTATTCTACGGATATAGCCAGTTTGCCAATTTTCCCTCCTTTTTTTATCTGTTGCAGAAAATTATGGAAGCTCAAATTGAAGTAATATCCGCAGGCCTTCTAGGCCTGGCTTTCCTCCCCCCCGCAGGATATGCTCTCCACCACCTGGTTTCTTATTCTCTCCTCTCTTTTATACCTAAAGGGCTGATAACTCTGGTACAGGTTTTAATCCAGTTCGTCCCTTCTCTTTCCTTCTTAGCTTCGGTTTATATCATCAGCCTTCTTCCTCTCACTTTAATCATCGGATTTGGCTTATTGTGGTATCTTTATCGCCGTCGACTTTATCAAATCATTGAGGAAGACGAAACATCTTCTCATAAAAAGAATTTTAAGAAGGGGACCTGAAATGAAGAAATTTTTCTCCGGGAATAAATCACTCTTTGTTATTGTAATGTCCACAATCTTTTTAATAAATTTTATGGTAATTTCTTCCCCGGAAGCGAAAGAGCTCTTCAGCTATAAAATAATGGTACAAGAAAAAGAGGCGGGGAAAATGATTTATGAAGTAGAAGAAGAAAACGGTGTTTTGCAAATCCGGTCTTTCATCCAGCTATCCCAAGGAGAAAGAGAGCGAGACGCTCAAATCACCATTTTGCGAGATACTTATGAGCCTCTTCACTCTCAAAAGTGGGTAAAGCTCCCCGGGGGAGAAATAGTGATAGAAACTATATACGAGGAGAGGAAAGCTCACATTACAATCACCTCTCCTGAAGGGGCCAAAGAAGCTACCATCTCTCTTCCCTCCCCTACTTTTGATAGCGAAGAAATACCTTACTTAATAGGAAAACTACCTTGCGAAAAAGAAAAAGTTATATCAGTTTTAGTTCCCATCTCGGGAATGGTATGGAGGGGAAAAATTCAAAAAATCGCCCAAAGCGAAGAAGAGGAAACTTTCCGATTCACTTTAGGAGGAGAAATTACCTACCTCCGCTACCAAAAAGAAAAACCCCGCCTTGTGGAGCTCCAGGCTCCCCAGCGGGGCTACAATTTGGTGTTAGAGGATTACTCTTCTCCGGAAGAAGAATAATTGATTTACTTCCGGAAAGTTTTAGTTACTTATCCATTTTTCCCCATCACGAGTGGGTGTAAATGATTCATAGTAAGTAGTAGTGTGAGACTCGGGATCCCAAACCTCTAAGTCGTGCCTTTCGAGTAAAGTCACGGTAATCCACCCTGTGCACATATAACAACCCGGCCACCATTCTGCTCCATCAATGCAGTATCCTGTATATTCGTCATCAATGTAAACATGTCCA
>JAKPIQ010000171.1 GCA_029549715.1 Candidatus Atribacteria bacterium
CCTGGTGCTTGAGAAGCAAATCTCTTATCCTCCGGGTATCTATATGGAAAATTTTAGCTTTGGTATAAGTATCAGTGGTAATGATTCCTGCTTGCCCTCCGGTCAAAGAAACAGAGCTCACCCCTAAAGAAGAAAGAGTAATGGATAAAAGAGATATGGAAACTTGCTCTCCGGTAGAAAGTAACATATCCAGCTCTCTTTCCGGAGGAAAAGGGTTTAAGCTTTTAGCCAAGGAAATAAGCTGATCAGTGGTTTTCCCCATAGCAGAAACCACTACTACCAATTCATGCCCTTCATCCCTGCACTTTTTTACCCGGGAAGCTACCAACCTGATTTTATCCAGATCGGCTAAAGAAGAGCCCCCGTATTTTTGCACTATGAGGCTCATAGCTTTCTCACCCTTGCTCCATCTTCTACCGCTTCTACTTTTTTTATTTCTACATTTACCCCTCGGGATTGAAAAATTTCTTCCAGATCCTTTTCTTCTTCTGCCTCAAGAGATCGAGACAAAAAAAGAATTAAAGCAGGTCCTGAACCACTAATAGCTACATTCCCCAGATTTCTTTTCTGAATATATTCTTTAACCTTGCTAAACCCTTTAATTTTAGCCCCCCGATAGGGCTGATGAATCTCATCTTCTAAAGATAAAAAGAATCCTTCTTTATCTCCGGTAAAAATACTTCCTAAAAGATAAGCAAGAGATGATAAAGTAAAAACTACTTTGTCCCGGGGATAAGAAGAAGGAAGAACTTTCCTCATTTCCTCGGTAGATAGAGTATAATCAGGGATACAAACTACCATCTCTACTTCTCGTAAAAAGGGAAGTTGATGATAAAAAATTCTTCCTTCTCGGAGAAGAGCTATGGTGAACCCTCCTAAAAAAGCAGGTACAACATTGTCCGAGTGTCCTTCTATTTGCGAAGCTACTTCTATCATCTGGGATAAATTCAACACCCTCCCCATTACTTCATTGGCAGATATCACTCCCGCTACAATACAGGCGGCACTGCTTCCCAAACCCCGGGAAATGGGTATCTCATTAAAAGCCTTTACTCTCATCCCCTGTTCGGGAAAGCCCACCTCCTCCCAGGTTCTTCTGACTGCACGGAAGAAAAGATTATCTTCTTCCTTTATTTTTCCCTCTCCCTCTCCCTGATGGTATAAATGGAAGCCCTCTCCCTCGCTACTTACCTCTACCCGGTAAAAAAGGTTAAGAGCCAGACCTAAAACGTCAAACCCACAAGCCAGATTAGCTGAGGTAGCTGGAACACACACTTCAAACATGTTCTCTTTCCCATCCCAAAATTTCTACCACTTCCTCTGCTGACGCCCCTACTTCTTCAATCCTCCCCTCACCTTGTTTTATGGCAATGTCGGGGTCTTTGAGTCCGTGTCCGGTTAAAACGCAAACCACAGTTTCTCTACCGGTAAAAAAGCCTTCTTTAGATTTTTTCAGCACTCCGGCAAAAGAAGCTGCAGAAGCTGGCTCTACAAATATCCCCTCTTCTTCTCCTAGCATCCTTTGCGCCTGTAAAATTTCTTCATCACTCACTGCTTCAATCAAGCCCCCTGACTCATCCCGGGCAGTGATAGCTCCCTTCCAGCTGGCAGGGTTTCCAATCCGGATAGCAGTAGCCACCGTTTGAGGGTTAGAAACAGGTTTTCCGGAAACTAAAGGAGCTGCTCCTTCGGCTTGAAAGCCTAACATTCGGGGAAGAGAGGTAATTTTCCCCCTCTCTTTTAGCTCTTTAAACCCTTTCCAGTAAGCAGTGATATTTCCGGCGTTACCCACCGGTAACGCAAGATAGTCAGGACTTTCCCTCAGCCACTCTACCACTTCAAACACCGCAGTTTTTTGCCCCTCAATACGATAAGGATTAAGGGAGTTAACCAGAGCCACTGGATAGTGAGAAGTTATATATCTCACTATAGAAAGAGCATCGTCAAAGTTTCCCTGCACTGCCAGGACTCGTGCTCCGTGCATAAGAGCCTGGGAGAGTTTGCCCAGCGCAATTTTCCCCCGAGGGATAAGAACAATGCAGGAAAGACCGGCTCTCTGCGCGTAAGCTGCAGCTGATGCAGAAGTGTTACCAGTAGAGGCACACATCACCACAGCTCTACCTTCTTCTTTGGCCTTAGCTACTGCTACCACCATCCCCCGGTCTTTAAATGAGCCGGTGGGGTTCATCCCTTCAAACTTAAAATAAAGTTTTCCTGCTCCTAACTTCTCTACCAGCTGATAAGACTCCACAAGAGGAGTGTTTCCCTCATTTAGAGTAATAAGAGGAGTATGAGAGGTTACAGGAAGGTAATCGGCAAAATACTCTAACACTCCAGGCCAGCACAAAGTCAAACCTCCTTTATCCAAACAGATTTTCATTAGCATACCACAACTATTCTTCTGAATCATCAGTTTTCAACACTAAATTTAAAAAGCAAAGGGGATTTATAGTTAGCTGCAAAAACTCTTATGGCATCTCTCTAATCTGTATTTTGATGTTGGAATAAAATATTTAGTCTCTTTACTTGCATTCCTTGTAGTATCCCTTCTCCCACCTCTTGCGGGAGTTAGAGAGAGGTTAATGAAAAAATATAATTTTAAGAAAAATCACCCTGACCCTGATCCTCTCCCTTCGAAGGAGAGGGAAAGAATATGTAGGGTTCTCCCATCAAGGGAGAGGGAAAAGAAGATAGCGTCTCCCCTCAAGGAGAGAAAAAATGAAAAAGAGTCGAGGAACTCTCTCATTCGTCATTCCCGGAATCTTTTATCGGGAATCCAGAGGTCTTTCAATACTGTGGACCTCTGATAGAAACATTCAGGAATGGCGAAGAAAAAGTAGCAATCCCTCCAAACTGTCATCGCGAGCCTCGTTTTCTTGTATGGCGTAGCGATCCCGAGCTTTTAGCACAATGTAACTTGCTTTTAAGGTTTGAGTAATTTAAGAGGTTTTACGAGACACTATATAATTAGGTATCTATCTTCTTCCGTTATCCCTGAAATCTTTAATCGGGAATCCAAATATTTTTAAATAATATAGACACCGGCTTAAAGATTGCCGGGGTAACGGAAAAGAAGG
>JAKPIQ010000187.1 GCA_029549715.1 Candidatus Atribacteria bacterium
GACCTCTTTCCTTTTCGGACTGAAGTTGAAGAAATTATATTAAAAGAAACTACAGATTTATTGTTTCAAATAGAGGGAAAATAAACAGGGTTTAATCGATTTTCTCTTTCCTTCTCGGAGAGAGTGAGGTGCTAATTCCCTTCTTTTATTCCTCTTGTGAGGAGTAGAGGAGAAAAAAGTCTCCCGGGGAAAGAGCACTTGTTTTTTTACCCCGACGGTCTGTGGTGAAAAGGTGGAAGGTTATGATACTTTCTGTAACCTTCTGGGGAGGCAAAAAACCTGAAAGTGTAAGAGACTGCTGTGGAGAAAAAGCTTCCCTCAGTGGGTTGGGTTATTAGGGGGCGGAGATAAAGTTGCAGTTTTTAAAGACCACAAGTGATTTTAGAGCTTCCCAAAATTTGCACATAATAAATAAGGAGGTAATACTCAATTATCAACTCCAAAGAAAGACATAACAAGTACAAAAAATAACAAATTACTGAGAGGGAGACTTCCTCCAGCATAGGGGAGATTCCTCTCGTAACCTTGACAAGAAGAAGAGGAAAATAAGGCGGGTATATGGGTTTGTGGGGGAAAATGGTGAGGAGAGCTCTGTGTGTCTCTACCTCCATTAAGGTAGCGGATAGTAAGGAAAGTTGATAAAAAAAGGAAGGATGGCTATAATTTAAGTGGTTATCTTTCCCCTTCAGGAGGTGAAAAATAAAGGGGAGGAGAAGCCGAAAAGAGGTTTTAAAATTTTAAAAAAGAAGGAGGATTTACCATGAAGAGAAATTTCTTAACCATTCTCGTTGTTTCTTTACTGGTATTGGTGTTAGTCGGAGGAGTTTGGGCTCAGGAGAAAAAACCTAAAATTGCTTATATTTCAGGTATTCTTGACCCTTTCCAGGTTCTAATTGGCGAGGGAATTAAAGATAAAGCTGCCGAGTTAGGGATGGATGTTTTCATCGCTGAACATCCCAAAGCCTGGGGGCCAGAGGTGCAGGTTCCCATCTTAGAAGCGGTGGCAGCTCGAGGAGATATTGACTTGATTGCCATTGTACCCACTTCCCAAGAAGCTTTAATCGCTCCCCTGAAGAGGATTCACGATAGTGGTATCGAAATTATTACTACTGATACCTACATCGGTGATGGAGATTATTCTAAACCCAGCGATTGGTCTTTCCCCTTAGCTTATATTGGTACGGATAATTTCCAGGGAGGAGTGGAAGTAGCTCATCACTTGGCGGAGATGATTGGTGAGAAAGGAAAGGTATTTGTAGAAACCACTAATCCTGATGTATCGAGCGTAGTAGAGCGAGTAGAAGGTTTCAAAAAGGGAATATCTGAATATCCGGATATTGAATTAGTGGGAGTAGAATACTGCTTAGATGTGCAAGAAAAAGCACAGCAACAGGTAGCAGCTGCCTTGCAAGCTCATCCGGATATCGTAGGAATTTTTGGTACCAATCTCTATAGCGCCCAGGGTGCTTATCAGGCAGTAGCCAATGCTGGATTAGCTGGAGTGGTAAAAATCGCTGCCTGGGATGCCACCGAAGATTTGATTAAAGCGCTAAAGGAAGGGCAGGTAGATTTAGTTCTGGCTCAAAAACCCTATGAAATTGGAACTTTAGCTGCAGAATGGGCTTACAAATATCTGGTGGAGGGTCAAGAAGTTCCCAAGAGGATTGTTCCTGGTTTCTTCTTCTTCACCCGAGATAATGTAGATGACCCAGAAGCTCAACAGTATATTTATCGCATGCCTCAGGATTGAAACTAAAGGAGGGAGGGTAGGCCTCCCTCCTTTCAAAAAGGGTGGAAAATGTTACTTTCTGAACTAAATCCTGGACAACGATTCCTGCTTTTCCTGGGTAAAAATTGGGTAGTTTTCTTTCTCCTTTTTCTTTGTGTCCTTTTTAGCTTTACCGGGACAGGTTTTTTATCTCCCAAGACTTTAAAT
>JAKPIQ010000188.1 GCA_029549715.1 Candidatus Atribacteria bacterium
CGAGGTTTTGCAAGGTAAGACAATTGCCATAATCGGTTTTGGAAGCCAGGGAAGCGCTCAAGCCCAGAACCTGAGAGATAGTGGATTGGAGGTTATAGTGTCAGATTTACCTGGAACTCCTGGATTTGAAAAAGCTCGCAACGCCGGGTTCTCCCCTTTGAGTGCCGCAGATGCGGCCCAGAAAGGAGAGGTCATTCAGATGCTGGCCCCCGACCAATATCAAGCCAGTATCTACAAAGAATCTATAGCTCAACACCTTCGAGCCGGAAAAGTGCTGATGTTTTCTCACGGCTTTAATATCCACTATCACCAGATTATCCCTCCTCAGGATGTAGATGTAATTATGGTGGCTCCCAAAGGACCAGGAGATTTGGTAAGGAGAATGTACCAGGAAGGAAAAGGAGTACCTTCTCTCATTGCTGTTTATCAGGATGCCAGTGGTAAAGCAAAAGATATAGCTCTCGCTTATGCCCGGGGGATTGGAGCAACCCGAGCGGGAGTTTTAGAAACCACTTTTCGAGAAGAGACCGAAACCGACCTTTTTGGTGAGCAAGCAGTACTCTGTGGAGGATTAACTGCTCTAATTAAAGCTGGTTTTGAAACCTTAGTAGAAGCTGGGTATCAGCCCGAAGTAGCTTACTTCGAATGTCTGCATGAGATGAAGTTAATTGTGGATTTAGTATACGAAGGGGGCCTCACCAATATGCGCCAGGTAGTAAGTGATACTGCTGAATATGGCGACCTCACCCGGGGGCCTCGAATAATTAATGATAAAGTTAGAGAAGAAATGAAGAAAATCTTAGCTGAGATTCAAGATGGAAGCTTTGCTCGAGAATGGATTCTGGAAAATCAAGCCAATCGACCAGCATATTATGCTCTGCGAAATAAAGATGCCCAACACCTCATTGAGAAAGTGGGGAAGACCTTGCGAGGCATGATGCCTTGGCTCAAAAAATGAGGGGGATAGGATAATGAGGAAAATTAGGATTTTTGACACTACCCTGCGAGATGGGGAACAATCCCCGGGGGTAAGCCTTAATCCTCAAGAAAAACTGGAGATAGCTAAACAACTGGCGCAACTGAATGTGGATGTTATAGAGGCAGGCTTTCCCATTGCTTCTCCCGGGGATGCTGAAGGAGTGAAGTTAATAGCTCAGCAGATAAAAGGACCGGCCATATGCGCTCTGGCGCGGTGTAGAGAAAAAGACATCGAAGTGGCAGCAGAAGCAGTAAAATATGCTGAGCGACCGGTTATTCACGTGTTTTTAGCTACTTCTGATATTCATCTTCAGCACAAACTGCGCCTCACGAGAGAAGAAGCTCTTGAGGAGGCAGTCTGGGCAGTTAAAAAAGCCCGGAACTACACTGATGAAGTGGAATTTTCTGCTGAGGATGCCACTCGCACCGATTGGGAGTATCTTTCCCAAATTTGCACTGCAGTGATTGAGGCGGGAGCTACAACTCTTAATATTCCCGATACGGTGGGATACACTATTCCCGAGGAAATGAAAGAGCTGATCCTTTATCTTCTGGAGCACACTCCCGGCATGGACAGAGTGGAGATAAGTGTTCACTGCCATAACGACTTAGGTTTAGCCACTGCCAATTCTCTGGCAGCGATTTCCGCCGGTGCCCACCAAATAGAATGCACCATAAATGGTATTGGAGAAAGAGCCGGGAATGCCGCACTGGAGGAGATAGCCATGGCGCTGCATGTTAGAAAAGATCGTTTTCAAGCTCAGACTTCTCTCAATTTTCAGGAAATATATCGTACCAGCCGCCTGGTGAGCAGACTCACCGGGATGCTGGTGCAACCCAATAAAGCCATAGTGGGACAAAATGCCTTCGCTCATGAGGCCGGTATTCATCAAGACGGAGTACTTAAAGATAAATTAACTTATGAAATAATGGATGCTCAGCTCATCGGTAGAGAAGAAAGGGTGCTGGTATTGGGTAAACACTCCGGACGTCACGCTTTTGCTAAAAAATTAGAAGAATTAGGGTATCAACTCTCCGAAGAAGAGCTCAATCAGGCTTTCCAGCGTTTCAAACAGTTAGCCGATCAGAAAAAAGAAATCACTGAATCAGATCTCAAGGCCATTGTTTCTGATGAGGTATCCCGATCAGAAGATATATATCGTCTGGATTTTGTGCACGTTTGCTCGGGAAATAATATTTTACCCACTGCTACTATAAGACTAATTAAAGAAGACGGAGAGATACTGGAAGGAGTATCCACCGGAGTGGGTCCAGTGGATGCAGCTTACAAAGCTATCAGCAAGATGCTGGATATATCTCCCAATTTAGTTAATTACACCCTCCAATCTATCACCGGAGGAACAGAGGCACTGGGAGAAGTTATTGTGAGAATAATAGGAGAAGACCAGGAATATGTAGGAAGAGGTTCTAACCAAGATGTGGTGGTAGCCAGTGTTTTAGCCTATCTTGCGGCTATAAACCGAATGGCTCAAAAGAAGAAAAAAATCAACCCTCAAAAAGACTATAAGGAGAACTAAAATGGGTATGACCATAACCGAAAAAATTATAGCCGCTCATGCTCAAAAAGAAAAAGTAACTCCCGGAGAACTGGTGCAGGTAAAAATTGACCTGGCCTTAGCTAATGATATCACTGCTCCTTTGAGTATCAAGGAACTGGAAAAACAGAAAATTGACCGAATCTTTGACCCTGATAAGGTAGTTTTGGTTGCCGACCACAACACTCCTTGTAAAGACATCGCTTCTGCTCAAAACGTAAAGTTGATGCGAGACTTTGCCCGGAAATACGGGATATCTCACTTTTTTGAAGGAGGAAAAGCGGGAATAGAACATGTGCTTCTTCCCGAAGAAGGTCTGATAGCCCCCGGGGATCTGGTGATTGGAGCTGATTCTCACACCTGTACCTATGGAGCGCTGGGAGCGTTTTCTACGGGGATGGGAAGCACTGATATCGCCGCCAGCTGGGTGCTAGGAGAAACCTGGCTGCGAGTCCCAGAATCAATTCTTTTCCTCTATGAGGGGAAAAGGAAATCGTTTGTCACCGGAAAAGACCTCATCCTTTTCACCATAGGGAAAATAGGAGTAGATGGAGCAAGATATTGCGCTATGGAGTTCAGAGGTTCAGTAATATCGGAATTGTCTCTGGATGAGCGTTTCACTATGGCCAATATGGCAGTAGAAGCCGGAGCAAAAAATGGGATAATGGAAGCTGATAGCAAAGTTCTCAGCTATGTTTCCGGGAGGACCTCCCATCTCTCTCGAGTTTACCAATCTGACCCCGATGCTCGGTGGAAGGAAATAATAGAAATTGATGTTTCTTCTCTGGAGCCTCAGGTGGCTTTTCCCCACCTACCCAGCAATACTCATTCTGTTTATTCTATTCCCCAAATAGAGATTGACCAAGTGGTGATTGGCTCCTGTACCAATGGTCGTATAGAAGATTTAAAAATGGCGGCTCAAGTGCTAAAAGGCCGGGAAGTTCACCCCCGGGTGAGGCTCTTGATTTTCCCGGGAACTCCCTCGGTTATAAAGCAAGCCGAAAAAGAGGGATTGTTGCGGATTTTCTTAGAAGCAGGAGGAATAGTTGCTCCCCCTTCCTGTGGACCGTGTCTGGGGGGACATCTGGGGGTTTTAGCAGAAGGAGAAAAATGTGTATCTACCACCAACCGAAACTTCTTAGGAAGAATGGGACATATAAAAAGCGAGGTTTACCTTGCCAGTCCCTATGTGGCAGCCAGCTCCGCTGTGGCAGGTTACATTGCCGCTCCGGATGAAATTTAAGGCGAGGTGATAAAATGATAATAAGTGGAAAAGCTCTGAAATATGGGGATAACATAGATACTGATGTCATAATCCCGGCTCGCTATCTCACGTCCACCGACCCTGCGGAGTTAGCCCAACATTGCTTAGAAGGTTTAGACCCCACCTTCTGCGAAAAAGCTTCCTCTGCTGGCATTTTAGTAGCAGGAAAAAATTTCGGTTGCGGTTCTTCCCGGGAGCATGCTCCTTTAGCTATTAAAGCCTCGGGAGTAAAAGCAGTTATTGCCGCTTCTTTTGCCCGTATTTTTTATCGCAATGCTGTAAACATTGGTTTACCCATACTGGAATCAGAAGAAGCAGCAGAAAAAATTAAAGAGGGAGACCAGCTGGAAATCGACCTGGATAAAGGAGAAATCAAAAACTTAACCAGTGGGGAGACTTTCAAAGTTAGTCCCTTTCCTCCTTTCTTGCAAGAGATAATAGAACGGGGAGGATTGATGAATTTAGTAAAAGAAAAGGTTAACTCTCGCTAATTTTTCAGACTGGTAATAGGAGCGGGGACTCTTCCTCCCCGGGAGATAAAGTTTTTGCTCTGGAAGGGATTGACTTCCATAACTACTGTCTCTCCTAAGAGTCCCCCCCACACTACTCTATCTCCAGGCTTCTTTCCCAGAACCGGTATTATCCGTACCCCCACAGTTTTGTGATTTACCACCCCAATAGCCATTTCATCTCCTATGATGGCCGAAATTGTCTCTTTAGATATCTCGCCGGGGATAGCAATCATATCTAAACCTACCGAGCAAACACTGGTCATAGCTTCCAATTTTTCCAATTTCAGTGCCCCTGCTTTTACCGATTCGGTCATCCCGGCATCTTCACTCACCGGGATAAAGGCTCCGCTTAATCCTCCCACTGAAGAAGAAGCCATAGCTCCCCCTTTTTTACAGGCATCAGTTAAAAGAGCCAGGGCTAAAGTGGAACCCCAGGCTCCACATTTTTCTAAACCCATTTCCTCTAAAATCTCCGCTACGCTATCTCCCACCCGGGGTGTGGGAGCTAGAGATAAATCTACAATCCCGAAGGGCACTCCCAGCTTTTGAGCTATTTCTTTACCTATCAACTCTCCCACTCTTGTAATTTTAAAAGCAGTCCTTTTTACCACTTCAGCTATTTCTCCTAAATCTGCTTCTGGCTTCCTGCGGACGGCTTCTTTAATAACTCCCGGACCGCTTACTCCCACATTTAGAGCAGCATCTGCCTCTCCCGGCCCGTGGAAAGCTCCGGCCATAAAAGGATTGTCTTCCGGAGCATTGGCAAAAATCACCAGCTTGGCACACCCTATACCTCTTTCTTGAGCGGTTAAAAGAGAGGTTTCTTTTATTATCTCTCCCATCTTTAAAATAGCATCTACATTTATTCCGCTACGGCTGGAAGCTAAATTTACCGAGCCGCAAATTCTCTGGGTTTGCGAGAGAACAAGGGGGAGGGAATCAATAAGCAATAAGTCTCCGGAAGTGAACCCTTTGGGAACTAAAGCACTAAATCCTCCTATAAAATCAACCTGGAGCTCTCGGGCTAAATCATCCAACCTCCGGGCTAAAGCTACAATTTCTTCCTTCCCTTCTTTCCCGTTTAAGAGAAAAGACACCGGAGATATTGCTATTCGCCGGTTCACTACAGGAATTCCATACTTAATAAAGGTTTCTTCTACTATCTCGTGAAAAGGAAAAGAGAGATGACGAATCTTTTCTACTACTTTCTCTATGGTGGAAGAAAAATCATCCGAGCGACAATCCAGAAGATTGATTCCCAGAGTTACCGTTCGGACATCTAAATTCTCTATCTCTAACATCCGCAGAGTTTCTAAAATTTCTGAACGGTCAAAAAGCATTTTTTCACCTCAAATCCGGTGCATAGCCCGAAAAATGCTGGCGTGCTGCATATAAACTTTAACTCCAATCTCTTCTCCTTTGTGGGTGAGGTCACGGTGCAGTTCTGCAAGATTCACCGGGCATTGGGATGTGTCTCCCACTAAAATCATGGTAAAATACTCTCCTAATATTTTTTGGGTGATATCTTCGATATTTACCTGGTGCTTGGCAAGACAGGAAGTAATAGCAGCAATAATTCCTATTTTATCTTTGCCCACCACGGTGATAACCACTTTGTTTTCTGTAGCGTTTTCTTCTTCCAGCTCATGAAAAGGAATATCGTCCATATTCTTCTCCACCTTTTTTAATTTTTTCACTAAAAATATGAGCCTGGCGAACAGGCTCAGGTAAGCGATACTTAGTAGTCACTAATAGCGTCCAGCGTTTTGCTCTCTCTAAGTCAATTTTATTGCCCGGAGAGACAAAAACGGGTTTCACTTTTTCTTTAGTGCGCAGCGCCATCCCCACCTTTTCTCCCTGGTATTCTATCCAGGAAAAAGAACCTCGTTGAGGAGAAGGCTCTTCAAAATCACCTACTAAATTGCTTTTCGCTACTCCCACAGAAACTATCCCGAATAAAATTCCCAGATGAGTAGCTAACCCCACCCCCCGGGGGTGAGCAATGCCCTGTCCATCAAAGAAAAAAATCTGGGGCTGAGAGCGCAAAAGAGATAACGCTCTCTCAATGGCGGGACCCTCTCGAAAGGATAAAAACCCCGGAATGTAGGGGAAAGGAGGAAGAGCTTTACCCCAGGATACTTCCCTCACTCTTAAGGAAGGGAAATCTAAAACCACTACTGCTGCTAAAGCTTCTTTCTCGGTATTGTAAGAGACATCTATCCCTGCTACTAAATCGACATCTTTATCCTGGTAGGGGAAATCAAAAGACAATAAACTTTTTAATTTTTCCTGTATTTTCTTTGCTTCTTTTACATCTACAGTATAGGGAAAATCAAATAATTTCTCCATAGAAGCATTTTAAATCAAAGGAGAAAAAAGAGGAAGATGATGGGCTAAATTTTTAAGAGTGAGTTATTTCTAATTCTATGGTTTTAGTAAGAATGTCGGCGTAATTAAAAGAAGCTCTCTGGCTTGAACCATCTACATCTGTTATCATAGTAAAGAAGAAGGGATAAACTTTTTCTATTACTCCTTTTTTGGTTATTGTTTTTTTCCTTCCCTTGTTGACTTCAACAACTACTTCTTCTCCCACAATAGAAGCTACCCATTCTTTGATTTGCTCAATATTCTGAACTACCAAAGAACATCATTCCCTATGAATTTTCTTTTATTATACACCAAAAAGGAGTAAAAAGCAATTTTCAAGTGGTCGTTAGAGTTACTTTATGATGTAGTTTTTTCCCGATACTGCTTCCCAATCCTTAACTAGAAATAAGGAGATAAAAGTGAGCTAACCCGTGAAATCCATGGTAATTAACCCTTATCACCAGCACGAACAGCCTGCGGCGTAAGATTAAAGGGCAAAATAGACATAAGAATTTAAATAATAACGTTGAGGGAAAACACACCAGCGTGGGGGGTGCTCCTGAATTTTTTACCTCAGGTAGATAATTTTCAAGCCTTGAGTGATTGAGCAGGTTTTGCGGGATACTTAATAGAGTTGAAAAACTAATCTTGTATTTGAGCAAGAATAAGGATATTATAGTTTTACAATAACAAACGGAGGAGAAAATGATGACCCACAGAGAAAGATTCTTAAGATGCTTTAAAGGAGAACCTGTAGACAGAGTCCCTGATTTTGAGTTCGGGGCATGGGAACAAACAATAGAAAGATGGCACAATGAAGGGTTGCCTGAGGAATATACAGGAACTGACGCAGCAATAGATTATTATTTTCATACAGACAACACAGAATATGGTCCAGCACCGTACGTTAATGTTGGGCTATTGCCTGGATTTACGTATAAGATATTGGAAGAAAAAGAAAACCATCTTATAGTTCAAGATGGAGATGGAGCTATAGCCGAGATAATGAAGCCCGAATATGGAGCATCAATACCGAAATATCTGAGATTTGCTATAGAGACAAGAGAAGACTGGGAAAGAATTAGAGATGAAAGACTGAATCCAGATGATCCAAGACGAGTCCCTCCCCACATAGATGAATTGTGCAAGCTTACCTTCGATGCAGATTATCCAATATTTATCTCTGGTGGCTCACTATATGGGTGGCTAAGAAACTGGATGGGGGTGGAAAGGCTTTCTGTTACTCTCTACGATGACCCCCAATGGGTTGAAGAGATGATGGAACATCTTACTATGGTTATGCTAAAAGTCTACGAGAAAATTGCTGGAAAATGTAAAATAGATATGGGCCTGTGGTGGGAAGATATGTGTTATAGACAGGGGCCTCTCATCTCACCAGCTATGTTTGAGAGGCTTATGGTTCCACGCTATAAGAGAGTTACCGATTTCCTGAGGAGAGAATGTGATTGTGAATTTCATATGGTAGACTGTGATGGAAACATACATCAACTTGTAGGGCTCTGGCTTGAAGGTGGAATAAATGTTATGTTTCCCTTAGAAGTAGCACATACAGATGCTTATAAAATATCAAATGATTTTGGTGAAAAAGTCGCCTTGAGAGGTTATTTTGACAAGAGAGCCCTCATAGCGGGAAAATCCGCTATAGATGAAGAATGTGAGCGTATCACTCCTCTACTTAAGAGAGGTAGATTCATCCCTCATACAGACCACCGGGTGCCCCCCGATGTATCGTGGGAGAATTACAGATACTACAGAATGAAAAAATGCGAACTTATAGGAAAAGAATATAGAGAGGGGAACCAGGAAACAGAAGAATCAAGAGAATTTAAACCTACATTTCTGGCATAAAACTAAGGGTAAAGACTCCCTGCCCTTAATCTAAGAGACAGGTAGTCTTTACCCCGGAACCCTATCTGTTTCTTGTAAGTTTAATGTTCTTATTACTCTTTCTCTTTTAGTCATCCTATTCTTCCTTCCACCACGCTTCTTAGTTTTTCCATGTAGTAACAGAAATTGGTAAATGAAACATCGGGAGGCAAGCTATGGTCAGGAGCAGGAACATATCCACCCTCTGCTATGAGAGGCGATACTCTGTGGAGCTCTGCAT
>JAKPIQ010000190.1 GCA_029549715.1 Candidatus Atribacteria bacterium
GGAGGTTGTTTAATATAACGAAGCAATTTGAAATTGGTTTTGGTAAAGAAAGTTTATTAGTAGAGACAGGAAAATTGGCTAAGCAGGCTGGAGGAGCGGTGACAGTCAGATATGGAGACACCGTAGTGTTGGTGACCGCTACTGCTACAGAAGAGCCCAAGGAAGAAGTTGATTTTACACCGCTTCTCGTGGAGTTTGAAGAACGTTTTTATGCTGCAGGCAAAATCCCCGGAGGGTTCTTTAAAAGAGAAGGTAGACCGGGACAGGGAGCTATTTTGAATGCCCGCCTGGTAGATCGTTCTATCAGGCCCCTTTTTCCCGAACTTTTCCGCAATGATATCCAAGTAGTGGTTACTGTTCTTTCAGTGGATGAAACTCATCCTCCTGATACGATATCCATTTTGGGTGCTTCCTTAGCTTTAGGGATTTCTGACATTCCCTTTGATGGGCCTTTAGCTGCCTGCCGTATGGGTTTAGTGGGAGATGAGCTGGTGATTAATCCCAACTTAGAAGAGTTATCCTCCAGTAAACTGGATATGATAATAGCAGGCTCTCCGGAGGGAATTACCATGATTGAAGCTGGAGCGCTGGAGGTACAAGAAGCACAGGTAGCTCAGGCTATGATGCTGGGCTATCAAGAAATAACTAAAGTCATTAAAGCTCAAGAAGACATCATCTCTCAAATAGGGAAAACTAAAAGAGAAGTAATTGTTCCTCCTTATTTTAAGGATCTTTCTTTCTGGCTGGAAGATAATTATCGTGCTTCTATTAGAGAGGCAATTACTATCCCGGAGAAAACCGAACGGGAAAAGGAAGCAGGCCTCCTCATGAAAAAAGCTCAAGAAGAAGCGATGGAGAAATTTGAGAGCCTATCTCTTTTCACCGTGGCCTGGGAGCGAATCATGAGAGAGGAAGTTAAAGAGTTAATCTTGAAAAGTGAAAGAAGGCAGGATGGTCGGACTCCCAAGGAAATAAGACCTATCAGTTGCGAAGTAGGATTTCTACCTCGTACTCATGGCTCCAGCCTCTTTACTCGAGGTCAAACTCAGGCTCTGGTTATTACTACTTTAGGGGCTTCAAGCGAGGAACAAAAAGTAGATGCTCTTCAGGAAGAAGAGGCCAAAAGGTTCATGTTGCACTATAATTTTCCTCCTTATAGTACTGGAGAAGTTCGGCCTATGCGAGGTCCGGGACGGAGAGAAATTGGTCATGGAGCTCTGGCAGAGAGAGCCCTGGAGTGTTTTATTCCTCCTGAAGAAGAGTTTCCTTATACTATAAGAGTGGTTTCGGAAATTCTGGAATCTAATGGTTCTTCTTCTATGGCTACAGTTTGTGGAGGAAGTTTGTCGCTGATGGATGCTGGAGTGCCGGTTCGTTCTTCTTGTGCTGGTTTATCCATAGGTCTTGTTAAATCGGAAGAAAAGTATCTTCTCTTGCGAGATATTTTAGGCTCAGAGGACCATTATGGAGAGATGGATTTTAAAGTAGCAGGAAGCAGAAACGGCATAACCGCTATCCAGCTAGATGTAAAGAACAGAGGTCTGAGCTGGGAAATACTGGGGCAGGCTCTAGAAGAGGCTAAAGAAGGGCGATTTTACATTCTGGATATCATGGATGGAGCGATAGACCGACCTCGGAGTTCTGTATCTCCTTATGCTCCCCGGATAGAAATTCTGGATATTAACCCCGACCGCATTGGTGCCTTAATTGGTCCGGGAGGAAAAGTCATCAAGAAGATTGTAGAAGAATCAGGAGCCACTATTGATATCAAAGATGATGGGAAAGTGATAGTTTTTTCTCGTACTGAAGAAGGCATGAATAAAGCCATCAACATGATTAGAAGTATCACTCAAGATGTAGAAGTAGGTCAGGTGTATCTGGGTCGAGTTACCAGAGTAACTGACTTTGGAGCTTTTATAGAGATATTTCCGGGGAGAGAAGGCTTGTGTCATATTTCCCAGTTTTCCTCGGAAAGAGGGAAAAAAGTGGAAGACTTTGTCAAAGTGGGAGATGACGTACTGGTAAAAGTAACGGGAATAGACTCTATGGGGCGCATCGCTCTTAGCCACAAAGAAGCAGTAAATAATAATGACAATTCAGAAAAAAGCAACCGGGGTAGAGAATCGAAACATCGATCTAGAGAAAGGTAAATATACCTTCGGAGTCAAGCAAAGTGAACAAGAAACTTTTGGTAGTTTGCTTCCTGAGTTTTTTTGCTATATATAGCTTGCTCATTGTTTTTTCTTTTGATGTAGGGCAATTAGGGGAGTTAATCGGGTTTTACCTTTTTCGCTTTTTAGGAGTGGGTGCCTATATTCTCCCCTTTTTTTTAGGTTATCTGGCCTATGAGGTTTATTGTTTTCAACCTGCTCTTAAATTTCGAGTTATGGGCCGGATAATCAGTTTTTCCTTGTGGATAGTAGTTTTCCTCACTTTAAGTCAGCGAGCAGCAGAAAAAGCGGGTTTTTCCTTTCCCGGAGGAGATTTTGCTGGAATAGCCGGAGGATTTCTCTACCGTCATCTGGTCTATTATCTCGGGGATACCGGTAGTCTTCTGGCGCTCTTTTTTGTGGCTTTTTTAGCTGTTTATCTGGGAGGGGAGGGGAAGTTGCTTCGTCAGCTTTCTCAGGGCTGGCGTTTCTTAAAGAGAAAAGGAGAGGAGCTCTTTTCAGCAAGAAGAGAAGTTCCTCAAAGGGAAGTTCCTCCACCCAGGACTTCCCGGAAAGTGAAAGTACAGGAGAAAGAAGAATTTATCTCTCCTCGTCCAGAGGAAGTCCTGGACGAGATTTTTGCTCCGTTAGAACTGGAAACCAGGGAAGAAATTCAAACCAAAAAGAAATCCACTTCTTCTCCAAAGAAGAAAAAAAGCACCACCACCTGGGCTCTTCCTTCCCCTCAGCTTTTAAAAGTTTATCCTTCCCGGGGGGGAGAGAAAACTAAAAAAGAGATAATGGAAGAAATAGATAAGTTAGAACAAACTTTGGCTGAGTTTAACGTGCTGGGAAAAGTGATAAGCGTCCAGGTAGGTCCCACCATAACTCGTTTTGAGTTTCAACCTGCTCCAGGAATTAAAGTGCAAAAAATTACCAGTCTTTCTAACGATTTAGCCCTGGCTTTTGCTGTTGCTGCAGTGAGAATTGAAGCACCCATCCCCGGAAGGTCAGCGGTAGGGATTGAAGTTCCCAACCGTTATAAAGAAATTGTTTCTTTACGAGATTTGATTGAAAGTGAAGAATTTAAAAAGAATGAATCCCCTCTCACCATTGCCTTAGGTAGAGATGTGAGTGGTAGGCCTCTGATATGGGATTTGCGAGAGGCACCCCATCTCCTGATTGCCGGGGCTACTGGCTCAGGTAAAAGTGTGTGCATCAATTCTATTTTGACCAGTTTTCTCTATCGGGCTACTCCTAATGATTTGAGAATTGGGCTTGTAGACCCTAAAAGAGTGGAGCTTTCTCT
>JAKPIQ010000210.1 GCA_029549715.1 Candidatus Atribacteria bacterium
CTCTTCGAATAAAGGAAATCTTCACTCCAAATTAAGAAAGATAGCCTCGCTTTTTACACTCAGCTAAAAAAGCCTGGTAACGCTCCTCATAAAGAGAAGAAAGAAGAGGATTGGGCTTCTCAGTTTCGCAGAGGTGAACCATTTCTTGCACCGCCTGTGATATCTTCCCCCAAAAAAGGGAAGCTGATAGAATGCAGGAACCAAAAGCTGATTCGGTAGTTTGAGCCAGGAAAATAGGAAGATTTAAAATGTTAGCCCGGATTTTTCGCCAGATAGGGCTACGAGAACCACCTCCCGAGGTAAACACTCGGATTATAGAATCGGCCCCTAAATTTTCTAAAAGCTCCAAGCTCAGCCGCTCTATGTACCCCACTCCTTCTAAACAGGCAGCATAAAATTCTTCTCGGCTTTGTTCTTTACCTACCTGGAAAAAACAGGCCTCCTCACAGGAAAAAGGCAGGCGTTCCCCTGGGCGGGCGAGAGGATAAACTAAAAGAGAGGTGGGAAGGTTCTCCAGAGTTATCTTTTCGTCCCACTCGCGGTAATCCTCTCCTGGAAAATATACTTCCAAACATTCTCCTCCAGTATTACTAGCTCCTCCCGGTAACCAATAGCCCGCAGGGTGACGATGGCAGTAAATCCGCCCCTCACGGTCTTTAATCAATTGATAGCTGATGCTTCGCACCACGAGGGTAGTTCCCAGAGCACAGGATACATCTCCCGGCCAAGCAGCACCAGAAGCTAAAAAAGATGCTGTGCCATCAGTACATCCAGCCACTACTTCACACCGGGGGGATAAACCAAGTTCTCGAGCTATTTGAGGCCTTATTTTCCCCACCACTTCCCCGGGGCTAACCACTCGGGGAAGCTTGTCCACAGGGATACCCAACCGATTCTCAATAAAAGAGGGCCATTCAAAATCGATAAGGTCATATCCCATCTTGAGAGAATTAGAGGTATCCGACACCCCCCACTCTCCAGTAAATTTCCCTACTATAAAGTCAGCAGCATGGAGAAAAAGATGGGCTTCGTTAAAAAGCCGGGGGTTATTTTTCTTCCACCACAACACTTTAGCTAAGGCAAACGAGGACCCAAATCGATAGCCTGACCGCTCGGTAAATGAGGCAGCTTCACAGTTTATAATCTGAGCTTCTTCCTTGGCCCTCCCATCATTGTACATAATAGCCCGGCTGAGAGCTCGGCCTTCTTGGTCGAGGGCTAAAACAGTACCAGAGGTAGAATCACAGGATAAGGCCTGAATATGGACAGGATCTCTTCCTTTTTCTCTCAGGTGATGGAGAGTTTCCCCCACAGTTTGAATAGTCACTTCCCACCACTCCTCCGGTTCTTGCTCAAATTGCTCTCCTTCTCGGTAAATACGAGAAATCTTTCCTTTCCCCTCCGCTACTATTTCTCCTTGAGGGGTAGAAATCAAACATCTGACTCCTTGAGTTCCCAGGTCAATTCCCAAAAACAACGGTTCTGGTTTTTTCATCCTATGAGCCCCCTTTTTCTTGCTCCAATAGTATTTCATTATAATCGATATTGAGGAGTGGAGCGTATCAATCTACTGCAGGAATATTTTTGTCCACTTTCCATCACCAATTCAAGCCTCTCTCCATTAGATATCAGACAATATCATCTTTAAATCACACCAAACCCTGGTGTTTCATCAAGCCCCATTCGGGGAAATGAGCTGTCAAAGTTACTCG
>JAKPIQ010000214.1 GCA_029549715.1 Candidatus Atribacteria bacterium
GATAAGACCTCCCAGCTTCCGCTCGGGCGCTTTAAGAAACACCGCCTCTTGATTTTTTCATAGCTGAGAAGTACAGTTAGGACAGCGAATAGCTTTAACAGGGATGCTGGTGTGGCAATAAGGGCATTCTTTAGTAGTCGGCGCAGGAGCAGGAGCTTCTTCTTTCATTTGAAGCTGGGTGATTGTCTTTACTACTAAAAATAGAGCAAAAGAGATTATCAGGAAAGAAACCAGGTGGTTGATAAATAGTCCCAAATTAATGGTCACCGCTCCTGCTTCTTTGGCGCTAGCCAGAGTTAAATAGGGCCCGGGGGGAGTGCCTGATTTCAACACTATAAAAAGGTTGGAAAAGTCTATTTCCCCTAGAAGGAGCCCTATAGGGGGCATGATCAAATCGGCAACCAGAGATTGAACCAGTGCTCCGAAAGCGCCTCCTATGGCAATACCTATTGCTAAATCGATAATGTTCCCTCGACTGGCAAATTCCTTAAACTCTTTCATCACTTTAGACATAAAAGCACCTCCCTTTCTATGCGTTATTATACAGTCCCGATATAAAAAAACAATGTAGAAACTTGAGAATAAAGCATAATAAAAACAAGAGATACTGACCTGACATTTGTCCCTTGTCCTGTTAAAATAACTCTTAAGGCATGAACCACTGACTATCGAGAAAAGAGGACACGATAAAAAACGAAGATGAGGTTCCAATCAGGTTTTCCGCTCATCTTAAAGTGAAGGCGATTAACCACCTCGATAATCAAGAAGATAAAAGGAGGCTATAATGTTACCAGAACTTGAATATGCTTTAGATTTATTACGCCCCGACCTAAAACGTATAGAGCTCGGTAGAGCGCGGCAGGCTAAGGTATGGAGAGGTGAGGAGCCCGACTACATACCTATAATTCCCCCACCGGCATACGTCCCGGAAAAAGAACCATTTCCCTCCTACAACTTTAAAGAACAGTTTTACGATCCAGAAAAAATGCTGGCTATGCATCTATGGGAACTTATAGGAAGAGCAAGAATGCCCGGAGATGGCCAGCTTTCCATGCGGGCCAACCTTGGAACAGGCTTTGTCCCCACGGTTTTCGGGCTCCAGCAGCTGGTGCTTGAGGACCAGATGCCCTGGTTAAAGGAGTGTCTCCCCAAAGAAGCTATAATGTCCACAGAGCCGCAAGAGATTACCGAAGAATTCGTTAGAACAAGAGGGCTCATCCCCCGGGCAATAGAGTATATAGATTATTTCCAAGAAAAACTTAACGGGAAAGCTCGGGTTTACCTTTCAGACACCCAGGGACCTCTTGATATAGCTCATCTCACATATGGCAACACCTTATTCACTGATATATACGACGACCCGGACTTCGTACATCATCTCTTGATGCTCAGCACTAACGCCTATATAAGTGTATCTAAGGTGCTTAAACAAGCTATAGGAGAAACCCTGAATTCTGGATATCACACCGTACTTTATATGGAAAACGGGGGAGTGAGATGCTGTGAGGATACCACTACCTTGCTATCTCCAAAAACCTGCAGAGAATTTGTTGCTCCTTACACCTCTTCTGCCCTTAAACCATTTGATGGAGGCTGGGTTCATTTCTGTGGAAGCGGGCACCACCTTCTGAGAGACCTCCTCTCCATGCCGGAGGTAAAAGGAATAAATTTTGGAAATCCAGAAAGATATGACTACTATTCCACCATTCATCTCATACTCGACTACCAAAAATTCTATTTTGGTAATTTTCCCAGAGAAAAAGGAGAATCTCTGGAAGATTACTTCAGGAGAATCCTCAGACCATTCACAGAGAGAGGAACAAGAAGAGGCATAATATTTACGCCCCTTAGTGATGACCTCCCCGAGGGGGAAAGGTATCCAGAAAAAGTGCTGGA
>JAKPIQ010000215.1 GCA_029549715.1 Candidatus Atribacteria bacterium
CCCAGCACTTGCCGACCAGCGAATCTCTTCTCCCTGTACAGGCCTTCCTCTTCCATCTACCAAAGTAACAGTTAAAACCACAGAAGTTCCTGGATCCATAGTGAAATCGTCAGGCTCTATTGTTAAAACTGTACTCTCCATTCGCGCCAGTACCTGGAAGTGAGTGCGGTTGGTAGCAAAGCGGCTGCCAAAAATCCTCTCTCCCTGGTGAGGAGCTCGTATAAAGCTCTCTAGATCTGCATCAGTTACCTTATCGGGGGTGAATAGAACCACTATTCTCTCCACTCCCGCTGGACCATACACCGTTCCTGTAAACTTACCTTCTTCTCCTGAGCGAATGAATTTATCGCGAACCAGAATACTCACATCTCCATTGGGTAAATAATCTATGAGATTGACATAGCCATCTCGATTTGCCCGGTAGCGAATAGTGATAGGGTCGTTGATATAATAGCTTGCTCCTTCTCCTTTATCCACAGATAAAGTAATCTGTGGTGAGCGAGGAATAGAAACATATACATCGGGGTGGAGCTGGAAACGGATGGTAATCCGGGGCTGAGCTCCTACCAGTGCGCTTCCCCAGAGTAGGAAAACAAGCAAACTCAGGATAAATAGCTTCCCTCTTCTTCGGAGGAAACAATTATTTTTGTTCATTTCCTCTCCTCCTTTTCATTTTTGCTTAACACAATTATACTATATCCCTTTTTTCTTTCTCCTGTTCCAAATGTTCCAAAAAGAGGAGAAGGTGCGAGAGGTCTTTTACCACTCTCCCTCCTTCCTCTATTATTTTTTCTAATTTCTTTTGCGCTTCCCCTCCAGTATAATCAAACCGGGAGTCCAAGGCTTCTTCCAAAATCAATACCACTTTGTTCTCTCTGACCAGACGCTCAGCCAGGTCTAAATTAGGAAGGTTGCCTCTTCCCCAGTAAGTGGGAGCAATGACCACAAAGTCAGCTTTTTGAGCTAACCGATAAGCCTCCTCCATAGTAGAGGGGGAAAAGGGAGAGAAAGGTTTTTCTTGAACTACAGGAATCCCCAGCTTTCGGGCCAGCTCCTCATCAGAATCCAGTTGATTAATCACCCCCAGAGAGAGGTAAAAGCCGGCTTCTAACAGCTCTCTCATCAAAGGCGAGCCGCTCCCTCCTCCGCAGATGAGGTGAATTTTTCCCCGGAACACCTCATTTTTTATTTTACGCAAAGGCATAAAAAAAGGACGGAGAGAGAAAGGATGGGTAGTTTCCAGGAACTCTACTCCAGACAACTTTGCCACTTCTTCTGCCTTCATCACCTCTTCTACTCTTCCAAAAGAGAGCATCCTCCCTTCCCTCAGGAGAAGCGCCTTATCGCAAAACTGAGAAACCAGGTTCAGGTCATGGAAAACTGAAACAATGGCCACCCCTCCCGCCCTGAGTTCAAGAAGAATATCCATAATTTCCAGCTGATGTAAAACGTCCAGGTGGCTGGTAGGCTCATCCAGCAGCAGCAGCTCTGGCTCTTGAGCTAGAGCACGGGCAATCATTACTCTTTGTTTTTCTCCTCCCGAGAGCTCCGAAAATCGCCGGTCAGAAAAGACCGTGGTGGAGGTTATCTTCATGGCCCAGAAGACTTTCTCCTCATCAATTTCTCTTTCTCTCTGCCATCTCCCCAGATGGGGAAGTCTTCCCATGCTCACTACTTCTTGAGAAGTGAGCTCTAAATTCTGAGGAACTTCCTGAAACACCACTGCCACTTTTTTTGACCACATCCGACGGGAGAGGAACCTGGCTTCCTTTCCTCCTATGATAATTTCGCCCCTCTCCGGGGCGATCAAGCCAGCCAGGAGATGAAGCAAGGTGCTTTTCCCTGCTCCATTGGGTCCTGCTATTCCTACTAATTCTCCTTTTTTCACACTAAAGGTGAGCTTATCTAAAACTTTCCTCTGTGAATAAGAGAAAGAAAGGTCTTTCACCTGTAGATATTCTTTCACGGATTTTTCTTCCTCTTTTGTAGAAGATAAATAAAGAAGGGAACGCCTAAAAGATTAGTTATGATTCCTACCGGTAATTCCACCGGGTTTAAAATAGTGCGAGCTAAAGTGTCAGCCCACAGAAGCACTCCCCCTCCTAAAAGAAAAGAAAAAGGAAGGAGGTGACGGTGATCTCTAATTCCCAGAAGACGAACTAAATGGGGCACCACCAGTCCTACAAATCCGATAACTCCACTCACCGCAACAGCGGAAGCCACAAGAAGCGAAACCACAAGAAGCAGCCACTTTTTAACTTTTTCTACTTCTACTCCCAGGCTTTCTGCCACCTTTTCTCCCAGGAGAAAAGCATTAAGTTCTCGAGAAAAAGAGACTAAAACTGGAAGGCCCACAATTAAAAAAGGCAAAACCATTTTGACTTCTCGCCAGCTGCTATTCCAGAATCCTCCCATAGTCCAGAAAACTAACTGGTGCAGGTCTTCTCCGGATAAAAACATTCCCAGAGATACCAGAGCAGAAAAGAAAAATCCTACTCCTATACCAGCTAAAAGTAAAACTTCCAGGGGGAACTTCTTCCCCACTTTCCCCAGATGAAAAACCAGAAAAGCACTAAAAAGAGCCATAGAAAAAGCAAAAAGAGGGATGGTGAAAAATCCCAGATACACACCGCTCAAAATAGCAATCACCGCTCCCAGAGCGGCACCAGAGCTAATGCCCAGAACATAAGGATCTACTAAAGGATTTTGAAAGACTCCCTGTAGCGCCGCTCCCCCCAGGGAAAGACTTCCTCCCACTAAAAAAGAGAGAATAACCCGGGGCAGACGAATCTCAAACAATATTATCCTTTCCGAGGGAGAAAGAGTAGATGAAGAAAAGAGGGAAAGAGAATCAGAAATCTGATATCTCCCTCCCCCAAAACCTTGAGCTAAGAAA
>JAKPIQ010000020.1 GCA_029549715.1 Candidatus Atribacteria bacterium
AATACCAATGAAAATCCCTATCCTCCTTCTCCTCTGGTGAGAGAAAGGATTACCGAGGTTCTCAACCAGGGTATAATCTCTCTCTATCCTCCTCCTCTGGGAGGAAAACTGAGGGAAAAAGCGCAAGAGGTTTATGGACTCCCCCTTGATTGGATAGCAGCAGGTAATGGGTCGGATGAGCTTCTAAATCTCCTTTTTCGCCTTTTTTTAGATAAAGGAGATCGAGTGGCATATCCTTTCCCTACTTATACTCTTTATCGAACTTTAGCTTTGTTTCAAGAAGCAGAGAGAGAGGAGATTCCTTTCCCTCCAGACTTTTCTCTCCCGGAGAGTTTTTTTAGTTGTTCGGCCAAGCTAAAAGTGGTTTGCAATCCTAACTCTCCCACCGGCACCTTTATTCCTCTACCTCAAATAGAAAAACTACTTTCTCTCTCTTCTTGTCCTGTAATAGTAGATGAGGCGTATGTTGATTTTGCTCCTTGTAGTGCTCTTTCCCTTCTTCGGGAGTTTCCTAATCTTATAATATTAAGGACCCTTTCTAAATCTTTTTCTCTGGCTGGCCTTCGAGTAGGGCTTCTTTTTGCTCATCCCCCTCTAGTGAGGGGAGTTTTAAAAATCAAAGACTCCTACAATGTGAGCATTTTGTCTCAAGCGGGAGGAGCGGCAGCTTTAGAAGATATGGAACACATGAGAAAAAATGTAGAAAAAATTAAATCTACTCGGGAATGGTTCTCACAGGAGATGAAGCAGTTAGGCTTTTTGGTTTATCCTTCTCAGGCTAACTTTGTCATGGTCAAGAAAGAAAGAAAAGACTTAAAGTTCCTCTATGAAGAGTTAAAGAAAAGAAAGATATTGGTTCGCTATTTTCCCCAATGGCCGGACTCTCTGCGTATTACCATAGGAAAAGAAGAAGATATGAGTACTCTCCTTGCTGCTGTCCAGGAAATAATAGAGGGGTAAATGTTTAAACTTTTTATCTGGGATTTAGATAATACTCTGATAGCCAGTTCTCCTCTTCTGTGGGGAGCTTTTTCCTGGGTGGCAGAAAAATATGGAAATAAGAAAATGACTCCTCCAGAAATAGTTAGGTTTTATGGCCCACCTGAGGATGTGGTAATAGAAAAAATAGTGGGAAAAGATAAAAAAGAGGAAGCTCTTCGGGAATTCTATCGTTTTTATGAGAAAAAGCACGATGAGCTGGTGGGAGTCTTTCCTCTTTTATTGAAGATGATAAATTGCCTTCGAGGGTGGGGAGTGAAGCAGGCTATTTTTACTTCCAAGGGAAGAAAAAGTGCCGAAATCACGTTACAAAAACTAAATATACAGGATTTGTTCGACCTGGTAGTATGTGGAGATGAAATTGCTCGCTCCAAGCCTTATCCTGATGGGGTGATAAAGATTTTGGAAACTCTGGTGGTTGAACCACAAAAAACCCTATATCTGGGAGATTCTCCTCTGGATGCAGAAGCGGCGCACAGAGCGGGAGTGTGCTTTGCTCTCACTCTCTGGGATTCTCTCCCTCGAGAAGAGAAAGAAGAGAAAGAGGTAGAGTGGGTATTTCACTCTCCGGAGGAGCTGTGGGAGTGGGTGCAAAAAATTTATAATTAAGGAGGGATAGCTTTGTCCTGGGAAAAGGTAAGAAAAAGAAATGGAGAATTAGAAGATTTTTCTCCAGCGAAAATTACTAAAGCCATTTATAAAGCTCTTTCTGCCTGTGGGAAGGACAGCAAGGAAGAGGCAGAGAAGCTAACTCAAAAGGTATTGGAGATTCTACCGGAGAAGGCAAAGTCTTCCGTACCCGAGGTAGAGGAAATCCAGGATGCAGTAGAAGAAGTACTGATGAGGGAGGGATTACCAGAAGTAGCCCGAGCTTATATTCTCTACCGAGAAAAAAGAAGAAAACTGCGGGAAGCTAAACAGAAACTTTTTGGAGTAAAAGACGACCTTAAGCTTTCTCTAAATGCTATACAGGTGCTCCAAGAACGTTACCTCCTGCGGGATGAAGAGGGGGAAATAATAGAAACTCCTCGGGGGATGATGAGGAGAGTAGCAAAAGCTATAGCCGAAGTGGATGCTCGCTACGGAGAGAATGTAGATAAAACTTACTCTGAGTTTTATGACATGTTGACCTCTCTCTACTTTTTGCCTAATTCTCCTACTTTGATGAATGCTGGAACCCCCCTGGGGCAGCTTTCGGCTTGCTTTGTTTTGCCGGTGGAAGATTCCATCGAATCTATATTTGATGCTCTACGAGAGATGGCTCTTATCCACAAATCAGGAGGAGGAACAGGCTTTACCTTTACCCATCTTCGCCCTCGAGGAGATCGGGTTTCTACAACCGGTGGTAGAGCCTCAGGCCCGGTTTCTTTTATGCAAATTTTTGATACCGCTACTGAAGTAGTAAAACAAGGTGGAAAGCGTCGAGGAGCCAATATGGGTATTTTACGCTTTAATCACCCTGACATTCGAGAGTTTATCCATGCCAAAGAAAAAACTAACTTTCTGGAAAATTTCAACCTTTCTGTAGCTATAACTGATGAAGAAATGGAAAAAGTGCGAAAAGGAGAAGAGCTGGAACTCCGCAATCCCAGGGATGGAAAGGTGTGGGAGAAGATAAACGCCCGAGAACTTTTTGAAATGATAGCCGAAAGTGTCTGGAGAAGCGGAGAACCAGGCCTCATATTCTTAGACGAAATAAACCGCCATAATCCCACCCCCTCCCAGGGTATAATTGAAGCTACTAACCCTTGTGGAGAGGTTCCCCTTTTACCTTATGAATCCTGTAATTTAGGTTCTATCAACTTGGCTCAGATGGTAGAAGGAGAAAAAATTAATTACCAGAGAGTAAAAGAAATAACTAAAAGAGCAGTACATTTTCTGGATAACGTTATTGACGCTAATCTTTATCCTCTTCCCCAAGTGCAAAAAATGGTAGAGAGAAACCGGAAAATAGGTTTAGGAGTGATGGGATTTGCTGATATGCTAGCCAAAATCGGAGTTTCCTACTATAGCGAGGAAGCTTTAAAAATTGCCGAAGAAGTGATGAGTTTTATTTCTTTTCAGGCTCGATGTGCCTCTCAAGAATTGGCCGAGAGACGTGGTACCTTTCCCAGCTATCCCGAAAGTAGGTGGGCAGAGAAAGATCTACCCCTTCGCAATGCTACCCTTACCTCTATTGCTCCCACCGGGAGTATAAGTTTAATTGCTTCTGTATCCAGCGGTATAGAGCCCTTTTTTGCTTTAGCTTTCCGCCGCTATGTTCTTGATAACACAGAGCTCTTAGAGATAAATCCTATTTTAGAAGAAAAGCTAAAAACCTATTCAGTTCCTGAAGAAACCTGGAAGGTAATTTTAGAAAAAGGAAATCTAGAGGGAGTTGATGCTCCGGAGGAACTTCGCCGCCTTTTCATCACTGCTTTAGAAATTCCTCCTTCTTTTCACATTCAAATGCAGGCCACTTTCCAGAAATATGTGGATAATGCTGTTTCTAAAACCATTAATCTTCCCCAAAATGCTACTCCTCGGGATGTGGAGGAGGCATATCTTTTGGCTCATGAGCTAAAATGTAAAGGAATTACTGCTTACCGCTATGGCAGCCGGCCCCAGCAGGTACTGTATCTGGGGACAGAGAAATCTTGTGAAACTTGTTAGGGAGAGATTTTTGAAATTCTTCCACTAAATCCCGGGCGATATTTTTTGCTCCTTCTCCTTTTTCTTCCCAGGTTCTTTTGCTAAACTCTCGAGCCCTTTTTTGGTAGAAGGGAAGATTAAGGAGAACCTCTTCCAGAATCTTAGCAGTTTCTTTGGGAGTATCTGATCCAGGAATGAGAGCTTCACCGAGGAGTAATTTCTGGCGTTGATTTATAAAATAAGGATTACTTTGGATTGCACCCTCTCGGTAGGGCTGCAGAGAGGGAATACCTAAAAAAGCGGCTTGCTCCATAGCTGTGCCAGCAAATCCCACGACCAGTGCTCCCCGGGAGAGGTGTTCTAAGTAGTCTCCCCGACTGAAAGAGAAGTTTCCTTTTGTTTTCTTCATCTCTGTTTCGATTTCTTCTTTTCTTCTTTCCGGAGAAAAGACAAAGTGAATAGAGAAAGGCCGAAGAAGAGAAGGAGAAGAGTATTGTAAAGTTTCTACCAAAAATTGAAGGTTTTCCCTCCAGTCTTCCCGACTCCCGGTAAGTAAAATTATTTCTCTTCTCTCTGGGTGTAGTCGAGAAGGCGAGGGGCCTAAAAACCCCAGATAGTGAGCATTAATGCCTAAGCTTTTGAACCACTGGGCAGTAGGATAATCTCGAGTATAGACTCGTAAAGCGTGATGACGAAAGAGATGAGCGGTATATCTTCTTAGTCTTTCATACGGCTTATCGCTCTTTTTTAGGAGACAAGTGTGATAGCAATCCACAAGAAAAACTTTCTTTTTTAAAAATAGTTTACTGATGAGAACCGGTAAAAAATCACCTACTCCAATGACCCCATCGATTTCATCTTTCAGTAAGGCGAGTTTTTTCTTTACTTCTCTCAAGTTTTTCTTCTGAATTTGAAAATCTTTAATAAAACGAATAATTTTTTCCCATCTTTCTCCCAGATAAACTCCTCCATAAGGGAGAGGAGGAGAAGAATGCAACAATGAGACCTGAGGGTGGGAAAGCCAGCGGTCAAAAGCCCCCCCCTCTCCCACTAAGGATAAAACTTCTATTTCCAGAGGGAGTTTCGCTTTTTCTGATTCCTGAATTAAGCTTTCTAACAAGAGACTGGAAAAAGAATTTTCTCCATATCCGTTGCTAATTAAAAGTATTTTAGGCATCACTTCAATTTTAGAAGTTATTACTCAAAATAGCAAGACTGCAGGGAAGACCCTTATAACCCCGACTATAGGGGGAAACTGACCCCCCTGTAAACCCCGGAAAAAGGACAAAACATAAAGACTTAAAAAGAAAAAACCACTGAGGGAGAAAAGGCCTCTCTCAGTAATAGAGTTTCTTACTTATTCTACCAACATGAAGCACAAATTTCTTCCTTACCAGTTTACTAAAAAACGGATTACCATTATAATGATGTCGGAAGAAGACTAACCTCTCTTGTAGCTCAGAGTTATGTTAGTGCTCTATTGTAAAATCGAAAGGAGAAAGTGCCATTCCCGAAAAATGGGAAGAAACGCTAAGAGACCTGTGGGAGAGAAAAATAACTCCTGAGGAAGCCAAGCAAAAACTGCGAAATTACCCCTTCGAAGATTTAGGGTTTGCCAAAATTGATTACCACCGGGGTATTCGCAAGGGATTTCCAGAAGTGGTTTTCTGTCCGGGGAAAACTAAAGAGGAAATATCAGCCATAATGCAAAAGTTAGCTGCGGAGTATCCTAACATTTTAGCCACTCGAGCTGACGAAGAAACTTATGAACTGGTTAAATCAGCCCTGCCTGACGCTCGCTATCATCCCGAAGCCCGGGCTATATTTCTGGAGCGAGAACCTCGAGAAAAAAAGGGGAAAATTGCCTTAGTGAGTGCTGGGACTTCTGATCTACCCATAGCTGAGGAAGCCGCTCTTACTGCCGAAATTGCAGGAAGCAAAGTAGAGAGGATTTTTGATGTGGGTATTGCCGGTCTGCATCGTCTATTTCCCTATATTCCCGAATTGTGGGAAGCTAACGTCATCATCGCTGTAGCAGGAATGGAAGGAGCCCTACCTGGTCTCTTGGCTGGCCTGATAGATAGACCCATCATTGCTGTTCCTACCAGTACCGGATATGGAGCCAACTTAGGAGGAATTGCTCCTCTTCTTACCATGCTTAATAGCTGTTCCCCCGGGGTAGCAGTGGTGAATATAGACAATGGCTTTGGAGCTGGCTTTTTAGCTCACACTATCAACCAGTTAGCTGAAGGAGTAAGATAATGGGTAACTTCCTTTATCTGGATTGCTTTTCAGGAGTGAGCGGAGACATGTTTTTGGGCTCTCTTTTAGATTTGGGAATTCCCTCTTCTCTTTTTATTTCCGAAATTAAAAAGATACCAATCCCTTTTGAAATAGAAATCAAAAAAGTCCAAAAACAGAACATCTCTGCCACTCAAGTAAAAATAAGAGAAGAAAAGCATCATCACCATCGCCCAGCGAGAGAGCTAATTCGCATCATCCAGGAAAGCCCTTTTCCTCCCTCTACAAAAGAAAAAGCTCAAGAAATCGTCTGGAAAATTGCCGAGGTAGAAGCCAAAATCCATGGAGCCGACCCTCAGGAAATCTACCTTCATGAAGTAGGAGGAGCAGATACTTTAGTAGACATAATAGGAGTATTAATGGCCTTACATATGTTAGGAATAGAGGAAATTCGTTCTTCCCCCATTCCTACAGGTTACGGCTGGGTTGAAACTGCTCACGGTCGACTTCCCATCCCTGCCCCTGCTACTTTAGAGCTTCTGCGGGGAATACCTACCTATTCAGGAGAAGTGGAAGGAGAACTAACTACACCCACCGGGGCGGCTCTTGTGTCCTCCTTGAGTAAATCTTTTGGCGGTTTGCCTTTCTGCCAAATAGAAAAAGTAGGCTATGGAGCAGGGGAAAAAGACTATCCTCTTCCCAATGTTTTGCGAACCATAATGGGAAAAAAGGACAGCTACCTCCGCGAAGAAAAAAATCTAATGATAGAAACCAACATCGACGATATGTCCCCTCAAGTTGTAGAGTACCTCACCGAAAAGCTCTTTCAAGCAGGGGCTCTGGATGTTTTCGTTACCCCCATTTTTATGAAAAAGCAAAGGCCAGCCTTCCAACTTTCAGTAATCACTCCTATTTCTCTGAAAGGAAAAATGGAAGAGATAATTTTAAAGGAAACTACCACTCTCGGAGTAAGAGAATACCAGGTAGACAAATACTTCCTCCCCAGGCGGGAGATAGAAATACCTACTACCTGGGGTAAAGTGAGAGGAAAATTATCTTACTGGGGAGAAATGGTTAAAATTACCCCCGAATACGAAGATTGTAAAAAAATCGCCGCCCGGAAGAACATCCCTCTCCTTCAAGTAATACAGGAAGCTCAAAGAGAGGGAGAAAGGATTGCTGAAGAAGAAAAATCATTTCCACTTGGAGTCCAGAAATGTTCAGAAAACAAAAGCAACGATCACAGCGGTTGCTCATAGTTCTGAACACTTCCAGCGGAAACTGCCCTTTCTCTTTTAGCTGGTTTTAGCTCCTTTTCACAGTTTTTCAGAAAGAATATGTACTGAACCGCCTATTTCATAGTAGGAAGTTATCAGCTCTTCAACTTTTTCCTTCGTCTCTTTCTGAGCTTCTTCTATGTTAGCATTTTCTCCTAAACCTCTCTCATAAGCCTGGCGAATTTCAGTTCCTATATTGATTTTGGTAATACCATTTTTAATCGCTTCTAAAACGTATTCTCTCTTAATTCCCGAACCTCCATGAAGAACCAGGGGGATCCCGGTCATCCGTGCAATTTGTTGTAGATGTTGGATATTCAATCGAGCTTCCACTTTCTTCTGGTCTTTTGCCGCGCCGGTAATTGCTCCGTGAATATTACCAATAGCCACCGAAAGCCAATCTACGCCAGTTTCTTGAACAAAACGCTGAGCATCTTCAGGAGAAGTAAATCCTTGCCCACTCTGAAAAAGCTCCTCATAAGGAGGAAGAGGCCCCCTTTCGTGTCCCAGAACCGAGCCCAATTCTCCCTCTACACAAACTCCACGGCGATGAGCAAGCATTACTGTTTCTCGAGTAACCCGGATGTTTTCATTCAAAGGTAAACGAGAGCCATCAATCATCACTGAGTGATATCCCAGAAAAAGAGCTTCTTCAATGAGCGACTTCCAGTCTACTCTTTCTCCTTCTTCATCTATCACCGGGACATGGTCCTGATGGAGTCGGCTAAAAGCAAGGTCTCCAAAGCGATCATATTCCTCTTTTACCGCTTGAAAACTCTTTGCTCCAAAACGAGTGATATCAGGACGAGAAACCTCTAAAAGGGCAAAGGTCTCGGTCTCTCGTAATGCCTCCATAATAGCCTCTACCATAGGAAGATAGGCAACATTAAAAGCAGGAATTAACACCTGGTTTCCATAAGCCACCTCCATTATCCGGGAAAGAGGTGCTTTTTCTAACTTTTCTCTCCAATTTTCCTCCAAGATAATCATTCTCCTTTCCCCTTTTATAATTAAACCCCTTCCAGATTTAACTATAAAAGGATAAAATAGTAAAGTAAAGAAGGCAGAAAACGAAAAAAAAATATTACAGGTGAACAAATGAGCATTTTTAAAGAGTGTGATATTAGAGGAATTTTCCCTACTGAAATCGACGAAGAGAAAACTTACCTCATCGGGAGAGCTTTCGCCTCATCACTTCCCGTAGGCTCCAGAATAGTAGTGGGAGGAGATGTGCGTAAAAGTACCCCTCTCCTCCAAGAAGCCCTCGTTAAGGGGCTCTTAGAAAGTGGAGGAGAGGTAATTGATCTGGGAGTTGTCCCTACTCCTCTTTTATACTTTGCTGTAGAAAAACTACAAGGAGAGGGAGGGATTATGGTTACCGCGAGCCACAATCCTCCGGAATACAACGGGCTTAAAATCACCTGGGGTAATGCCCCTCCCACTCCCCAGGATATTGCTAACTTAGCCAAAAGAGTTGAGAAAGGAAATTTCCGCTCCAGTAAAGGGAAAAAGAGGTATTTTCAAGATTTAGACAGAGACTACCTTGACTTTCTCTCCTCTCTCGTTCCTCTCCCCCGCCGTCCATTGCGGGTGGTGGTAGATTGTGGTAGTGGATGCTACTCTGACCTTGCTCCTCACTTTTTAGAGAATCTGGGTTATGAGGTAATTCCTCTTTTCTGTGAAAAAGATGGAGCTTTTCCTCATCGTTCTCCTAACCCTTCTAAAAAAGACAATTTAACTATTCTTTCTCATAAAGTAAGAGAAGAAAGAGCAGATTCAGGGATAGCATTTGATGGGGATGGGGATCGAGTAGTGTTCGCAGATGAGAAGGGAAAAATTCTAAAGGGAGAAGAAGGAATTATTTTTTTCCTCCGAAACACACTGCCCTATCTTCCCCGGGGAGAAAAATTTGTCTACGACTTAAAATGTTCTCAGATTGTCCCTCAAGAGGTAAAAAGAATGGGAGGTATACCCATTCCTGAGCGTTCTGGGCATGCTCATATTAAAAGGCGCCTTCTTCGGGAAAATGCCTTTATGGCAGGGGAAATCAGCGGTCATTACTTTTTTCGGGAACTAAAAAGAGATGATGGGTTATATGCTGCAGCTCTATTTCTTTATTATCTTTCCCGAACACCAGACCCTCTTTCTCAAATAAGGGAAACTTTTCCCCCTTCCCATATCACTCCCGACATTCGGATTGCTGCTCGAGGAAGAGAAGACCTGTTCCCTATTGTGGAAAATTCACTTTCAGGAGGAGAAGTGTCCTACCTCGATGGAATAAGAGTAGAATGGGAAGAAGGATGGGCAATGATTCGCAAATCAGTTACCGAACCAGTATACACCCTTCGCTTTGAGGGAAAAACCTCTCAAGATATTCCCCACTTAGTTCATCGTTTTCTGCAATCTCTACCTGAGATAGAAGAAGAAGTTCTCCGCCATATAAAAAAGCAGGAAAGAAACTAAGTGCTGTGGAAAATAGATTTCTCTCCCCTGCGGATGGCATACACTACAAGAGAAGAGAGAAAAACAGCGCTTCCAGCTTGCACTAAATTTCCCGGAATTTCTATTATTGCTACACCAGGTCCATAAAGGAGAGAACCAGCTAAAAAATATCCTCCCACCATCTCTAAACCGGCCAGAGATAAAAAGAGAATCCGCTTGGGGAGATTTTTTTCCCGGGCAGCAAAAGCCCCCACCAAGAAACCTTCTATCCCTTTAATTATTAGAGTAAACGGAGCCCAGTGAGCATACCCGGTCAAAAGGTCAGCTAAAGCAGAACCTAAACCTCCAGCCAAAGCCCCCACTCGAGCTCCCCAGAGCAGGGCAAAAACGAAAATTAATGTATCCCCTAGATTTATGTATCCCCGAGTTTGAGGAATAGGAATCTGTAGGCTCATAGTGGCTATGGCTACTAACGCGATAGCTATAGCTGAATAAGTCAAAGTGCGAGTCGATTCTCTCATCACATTTTAACCTCCTTTTTGCGGTTCATCTACTTGGCTATTTTATCACAGCCACCATTATCAGGGAAACGACGGACTATTTCTCACCCTTTTGCTTGCATCCGCGCTTCAAGATGATTCTTTGACTTTTGAACAAAATTACCTGCTTCCTCTAAACAATCCCTTGCTTCTTTCTCATTTACGATAAAGCCTGTTCCCTGATCTATAAGCAATATCTGATCATGGATATCACCAAACACTTTTTCTACACCTCGGCTAAGTATTTCTATTTCTGTTTTCCCAAAATGTTCCTCTAGTAAGCTCAGTGACGCCTTTATTGAAAGGACCATGGCATAATAACTTTTTGAAAAACAGGAATTGTGATCTCCCATATTCAGGTCATGTCTGGCAGCGACTAATAATTCCTCTGCCTCCTTTATGAAATCTCTCATCTCTTCTTTTCCGTTATTCATACCTTTATATACTCTCTTTGCCCCCTGTTAAGTGATGTGGGTATTTATTCCCATAAATATTTTCGACGTTCATCAGGGTCTTCAAATATAACTTCTTTCGGATCAAAATATTCAGGGTCAAATTCTCCACCAATCCATTCTAACATTTCCTTGTGTTCCTTATGTTCAGGATTCTTTATAGCTTCTAAAAATTCTTCATATCCCCATACGCCTCCACAATCTTCAGGAGGACAGGCTCTTTTGCCCGCTATACATACGGGATATTTAATATTCTTATCTCGAGGAAGTATTTTTTCTAACTCTATTTTATGTTCCCAACCATCTCCAAAATCATAAATATAATTTGCTGTCTTGTTTTCCATAGAAAACCAATCAGCAACCTTCTGTTTTTCTTCCGGGATAATTTTTTGCCCAAAAAGCTCGGCTTCCTCGGTTGGAGTTCCTATTCTCACTTTCTCACCCGCAGAAGGAGAAAACATTTCAAATTCATGAAGATGGGCATCTTCCCAGCCCATTGCATCTTGAATAGCCACATGCAAGTCCCAAAACGTATAAGTTTCCGGGACTTGTATTCTCCGCCAGATTGGTGGTCTAATACCCTTGAGAGTAATCTTAAATTGATATACCCTGTCAAATTTCTTCTTCACTGGAGATTCCCCCTATTTTTAAATTTTTACATATTTTACTGACGTTTTATAGATTTGTGAAGCCCGGCTTTACGGAATCAGGGCAGAATAAAACAAGCCACCTGCACCCTCATTATTTATAGATCATAATGAGTCTGAGCCATACATTAATTGAACGATATTATATAATTTTCTCAACGCAATCGTAAACAGGATAATATAGTAGACTATAAGGGGGCGTTGCCCCCTTATAACCCCCTTTCTTTTGCCGTCACCCCTAAATGTATTCATCAGGGGTCTATAGTATTGAGAGAATTTGGATTCCCGATAAAAAATCTCGGGAATGACAAACGAGAGAGTTCCTCGACTCTTTTTCATTTTTTCTCTCCTTGACGGGAGAGCTCTATATTCTTTTCCGCCTCCTCTCTTGGCTCTCTCTTTTTCTTTTTCCTCTCCCGCGACGGGAGAGGGTTAGGGTGAGGGTGTTTTTGCTTTTTCCGTCATTCCTGAACGTCTCTATCAGGGGTCCATAAATATTTAAAAACATGGATTCCCGATTAAAGATTTCGGGAATGACGGATAGGAAAGCCCTTGACGGGTTAGTGTGAGGGTGATTTTCCCTCATTCCTGAATGTAACGCCCTGAGAAAGATAAGTAAAGCACAAGGAAAAG
>JAKPIQ010000023.1 GCA_029549715.1 Candidatus Atribacteria bacterium
AGCCTCGCTTTACTAAATATTTAAAAAGAGGTCTTCGTATTCTGGGGTGGGGAATGGTAATCACTGTTTTTACCTACTTTACCCTGGGCGATTGGTACGTTCGCTTTGGAGTGCTCCACTGCATTGGAGTATCTACCATCCTGGGATATTTCTTCCTTGCTCTCCCCAACGATATTTTCACCCTGGTAGTAAGCCTGTTATGTCTGGCGCTGGGCCACATCCTTTCTTACCACACCTTTCCTTTCTCTTTTCTTCTTTTTCTTGGTTTTATGCCTCATCACTTCCATACTATAGATTACTTTCCTCTTTTCCCCTGGTGGGGAGTGGTGCTTTTGGGAATTTTTCTGGGAAAACAACTTTATCCTGGTTACCGGAGAGCTTTTTCTATTCCCGACTGGTCGCAGGTGCTTCCCGTTCAGGTGGTCTCTTTTTTAGGGAGACACTCCCTAACTATTTATCTTCTTCACCAACCAATCATTATTGTTGTTCTCTATTTGTTGGGTTTGATTCGTTTGCCTGTATAAAAGGATTTTTCTTTTGTGATCCCCGGCATAAAGCATCTGCAGAACTTTCCCTAGCTTAGCGGCTGATGGAAGTTTGTCCTGTGCTATGGTTACCCCAGCCAATAAGAGAGCCAGCGGAGAAGGGATGAAGTTTTGAAAGACCGGATCTCGAGATCACTCTTTTACCTTTTAAGTGAACCCACCAGTGGCCTGGTGGGGCAGAATAAAACAACACAGCTGAGTTGCATTTAAGAGGCTGAGACAGCCTAAATTATTCTCTGTACATAGCTCTCTAAGGTGCTTTGATTTATTTTTTGGGGAGGGAGGTCTCCTTCTATATACCCTCTTCGGTCAATGAAAAAAAGATGAGGGACATAGCGAACTCCATAGAGGTTGGCTACTTTTCCTTGAGAATCTAGAAGAACAGGGTATTCTACGCTATAGGTATCTATGAAATTTTCCACCTCCGCTTGAGGCTCCCCTGCTGCAACTCCTACCACTAAAAGTCCGTGACTATCTTTGTATTCTTGATAAACATCGTTTAGATGAGGCACTTCGTTGATGCAATGGGGGCATTGTACCGTGAAAAAGCAAAGTACTAGAGGTTGCCCTTCTTTTTCTCTCAAAGTAAATAGGTCTCCTTCCATGTCGGGAAGAGTAAAATCTGGTGCTTTATGGGGAGCTGGTGTTGGTACACAGCCATAAAACAAGAAAGTACTGCTTAGTCCTAAGAGCAACAAAATAAACCACTTTTGAGTTTTCAAGGTTCTTTTCATCTTATACAACCGGGACACTCCTCTCTCTTTTCTCTTTTTTGGGGTTCAGGCAAAGACCACAATCCTAATTTTTGCTCTTGCGCTTCTTCCTGGGCAGAAATTAAATAACCTCGCATGTTTTCTCCTGCTGTTTTTTCGTCTAATTCTACTAACCCTTCTTTTAAAAGCTCAGCATTAACTATTTTCCACTCCTCACCTTCGGGGATATATAGATACCCTATCCATACTTCCTCTTCTTCGCTGTGGCCTAAAGCAAAATCGAACCTTAACTCCTGATTTAAAGTTAGCTCTTTTACTCTTTTCAGTGCTTTTTTATAGATTTCCGCTCGCTCTATGGGAGATTTGATTCCTGCTAACTTTATCACCACTTCTTCTCCCCGGGGAGAGGTAAGTTCTGCTTTTAAATAATGAGGACGTATACATTTTATTACTCTAACTGATAAAAGCTCTTCTTGGGTATATCCTTTTTCAGGGAAG
>JAKPIQ010000035.1 GCA_029549715.1 Candidatus Atribacteria bacterium
AAAGGTTAAGTTATTCGCAAATGAGAAATATTTAGTACATGACTTTATAGACACTAAAAGAAGGCTCCTTACAGAGGAATTTACAATCCCCAAAGAAACAATATCGGAAGGTACTTTAACTCTTAAATGGATAGCGGACGATGGAGAGATAGGGTGTAAAATAGCAGAACTGTGGCTGATAAGATTAACTCAGAACTCACCAGGTGAATGATATGAGCTTAAAGGTTTTAAGAAGCACATTACTCCCCAGATCTATGGGAAAACCAATGTCCCATTGCTCAAATATCTTAGAACTCTCTAACGGTGACTTTGTCGTGGTGTGGTATGCTGGTGCCTATGAAACTTCTCCCGACGAAGTGATATTGATGTCTCGATTTAATCATAGCTCCCTTAAGGGGGAAGAACCCAGAATTATTGTTGATACCCCAGGGAAAGCAGACGGAAACCCGGTGGCTTTTGAATATGATGGAAAGCTTTATCTATTTTATGTGACCATAGAAGGAGGTGGGCTATCACCAGAAACAGGAAGAAATTATTCCGAGGTTATCAGGCATAGTGCCCCGAAAGGGGGATGGGATACCTGTTCAATAAAATACCGGGTATCATACGATTATGGAAATAGTTTTGGAGAAGAGACGATATTTCGCAAATATGGGGGGTGGATGATAAGAAATAAGCTTTTGAGCTTGTCCAATGGAGAGATAATTTTCCCCCTGTATGATGAGGTGAACTGGAGCGCTATATTTGGAATATCCAAAAAGCTGGAAGATTGGCATTTTACCGGATGGATTACCACTCCTAAAGGTTGCATCCAGCCTGCAGTAGTAGAAATAGAAGAAGGGCATCTGTTATGCTTTTTAAGAACAAGAGATGGCTTCATATACAGAAGTGAATCTTATGACTATGGGAGAGTATGGAGTTCTCCTGGTCCCACATCCTTAAAAAATCCCAACAGTGGAATAGATGTTATAAAGCTTGCCGATGGCAGGTTGGTTATTGTTTTTAACAATAGCTTTGACCAGAGAACTCCGTTAAGTGTGGGCATTTCTGCGGACAAGGGAGAAAACTGGGAAATTTTTAACTTAGAGACGGAAGAAGGAGAATATTCATATCCAAGCATAATACAAAGCAGGGACAAATTGATTCATCTGGTATACACTTATAAAAGAGAAACCATAAAATACGTGATTATGAAAATTGATTAAGAAGGAGGTCAAAATAATGAGATTACAAGGAACCATTCCTGCAGCTCTCACCCCTTTTGATGACAATTACGAAATAGATGAGAAAGGGTTTCAAGAGCTCTGTGAGTATCTTATAGAAAACCAGGTAGGAGGCCTGTTTGTAGCCGGGACAACGGGAGAAGGACCTTTGCTTTCCATAGAAGAAAAGGCCAGACTTTTTAAACTGGCAGTTGAGGTCTCAAGAGGAAGAACGCCTGTAGTATGCCACGCTGGCTCTCCATCCCTGCGAGAGACCGCTACTCTTATCAGGTCAGCTATAGAGGCCAAAGCAGACGCTGTTGCAATTGTTACTCCGTATTATTACCGATTAGATGAAAAAGCAATAGAAGAGTATTATTGCAAAGCAATAGAGGAAGCAAAAGGGCTTCCCGTGTTTTTATACAATATCCCCGGGCTTACCAATAATAGTATATCTCCCCACCTGGCAGAGAAGCTTTTTTCTCAAGGAAAGATAGCGGGCATAAAGGATAGTTCAGGAAATATTACTGTACTTAAAAACTTTGTGGATATATCTTCAGATTTCCAGGTAGTTTCCGGAGCAGATGAATTGTTTTTGCTGGCTCTGGCCCTGGGAGCCACAGGGGCAATCTCTTCTACTGCCAACATATTCCCTGAAGTTTTTAATAATATCTATAATGCATTTTTTTCTAAGGATATGGACAGAGCAGTAGAAAATCAATGTCAGCTTAACCAGCTCTGTAAGATATTCGAGTATGGGAAACTTATAGCCAGTTATAAGTACGCTCTTTCCCTGAAAGGTTTCAAAATGAGTACCACAGTGAGGTCACCACAGAGAGAGCTTACTGAAGAAGAGAAAAGTATAATAAGGGAGGAAGTGGGAGGTTTATTAGAAACCTGAAAAGCCTGGATTTGCTAAGACTTAATCTAAGAAAGGCGAAAGGTTTTCTTGAAATAGTTTAATCCAGCGAGGAAAATATCACGTCTCTTATTTCCTGGTTAGCATTATAAATGGTAAAATGTAGAGCAAAAATCAATGGGGAGGAAAACAATGAAAACCTACCGCATAGGTGTAATACCTGGAGACGGAACAGGACCAGAAGTTATAAGAGAAGGACTTAAAGTTTTAGAAGCTGTTTCCCAAAAGTCGCATTTTTCTTACACTACCGTTTTTTACCCCTTTGGGGGAGAGCATTATCTTAAAACAGGAGAAACCCTGCCCGATTCTGCTATCGAGGAATTCAAGCAATTAGACGCTCTTTATCTGGGAGCCATAGGACATCCCGAAGTAAAACCAGGGATTTTAGAGCGAGGAATTTTACTGAAATTACGTTTTTCCCTGGACCAGTACATCAACCTCCGACCGGTAAAGCTTTATCCCGGGGTGTGGACTCCCATCAAAGACAAAGGGCCGGAAGATATAGACTTTGTGGTAGTGCGGGAAAATACCGAAGGCCTGTACGTGGGAGCAGGAGGAGCCTTACACCGAGGCACTCCTCACGAAATAGCTACCCAAGAATCCATTAACACCCGCCGAGGGGTTGAAAGATGCGTTCGTTTCGCTTTTGAATGTACCAGAAAAAGAAATAAAAAAAATAAACTTACCCTGTGTGGGAAAACTAATGTTTTAACTTACGCCTTTGACTTGTGGGAAAGGACCTTCCAGGAAGTAGCTCGAGAATACCCCGATATTAAAACTGATTATGCCCATGTAGATGCTACCACTATGTGGATGGTAAAAAATCCCGAATGGTTCGATGTGATAGTAACCGACAACATGTTCGGTGACATCATCACTGACCTGGGAGCTATGATTCAAGGAGGTATGGGAATAGCAGCAGGTGGAAATATCAACCCTCAGGGGGTTTCTATGTTCGAACCTATTGGAGGCTCAGCTCCCAAATATACAGGGAAAAATATGATCAATCCCTTAGCGGCTATCTCTGCCTTGCAGATGTTATTATCCCACCTAGGGGAGGAAGAAGCAGCTAACAGAGTAGAAAGCGCCATAATTAAAGCTTTAGAGAGTGGAAAGATCAAGAGTATGAGCGCCGGGCAAATGGGTCTTACCACTTCTCAAGTGGGAGATTTAGTAGCTTCCCTGGTGTAAGGAGATTAATCTAAGGGTTCTCCCCCTTCTTGCAGAGGGGGTTTCCCTCCCGAGGGAGGAATAGTTTCTGGAGCCGTGCCTCCCTCTTCTGTGGGGGGCTTTCCTCCTGCGGGAGGAACACCGCTTTCTAGAGGAGTTCCTCCTTCCTGCACAGGGGTGCTACCAGAAGTTACCCCCGGAGAAGAAACCACTACTCCCTCTCCTGATTTAAGAGCAGGTTTTTCCCGGGAAGAAGCAATCACTTTTTGCACTTCCATCTCTACCAGCTTAAAATTATCATATTTCCCCAGAGCATTGGCCAGGGTTTCGGCAACTCGCTGAGGGTCTGCTCCCGCTCTTCGGGCTTTATTCAGGAGCTCGGTCATCTTTTTAATTTCCCGAGCAGAAAGGTCCTTCTCTACCGCTTTTTCTATAATTTCTCCCGCTTTCTCCGGTTTTACGCCCATCTCTAAAAAGGTAGATAAAGAATCTACCACCACCTGCAAGCGTTTTCCATCATTAGCTAAGGCCTTACTTACCGCTTCTTCCACTACTTGAGGAGGAACCGATAATTCAAAAGATAGAGCTAAATCAACTACCAAATCTTCTTCTCCTTTTATTCCGTTCTCTTCCAGAATTTCTTGCGCTTTTTCCAGAGAGTCCTTTTTAACATTTAAAGTTTTTACCAATTCATGAGGCCGAACTTTTTTGCTTAAACCTTCTTTAAGCTTAGAAATAATAGGAGAAAGAGGCAGGTCTTTTTCTTGCGCTTCTTTTATGAGGGTATCTACTTGAATTTGAAGATATTCTTTATCTTCCTCTGAATAAGAGGAGCTTTCAATAAGGGATATAGGATCACTGGCTGCCCACAGAGGTGTTATTCCTGCAAAAAGTAAAAAGACTAAAAGTAAAACAACAATCCTTTTCCTCATGAGCTATACTCACCGTTAACCACCAGCACCGAATTAAATTTTCCAAATCCATCGGGAACCTGCCGGAGGGAAGCAGGGTCAGCTATCCATTCCTCACCATCTATTAAAAAACCATATTGGTATTTACCTGGTTTAAGCTCTACTTGAATTTTCCAGCACTCTTCATTAACTCTATTCATTGGCAAGGGATCCCAGCTACTAAACTCCCCGGCCACAGCCACCGTTCGGGGATTTTGAGCAGGGGAATAGAAAACCAACTCCACTTTCCGATAGCCCAAAGAAGGAGAAATCTCCAGCCGGGGAAGCAAAGGAAGATCACTCAAGAAAACTAAAAGAAGAAATATAGCTGCTAAAGCGACCACCACCCACTTTTTGTAAGGGGCATAAGAGGGACGCTTTTTACGCTCTTCTATGTGACACATAACTTGATCAGCAAAATCCTCCCCTGCCTCAAACCGGGGTAAACTTTCTAGATACTTAACCAGCTTTTCTTCTTCTCTATCCATGTTCTCCACCTATCTATTTATACGCAAATCCGCGGCCTTCGGTTTCAAAAAACCAATGTTTGTACCCAATTTATAACCTTTTCCATAAAGGGTAAGAACAGAATGAAGCATGAGAAAATATTCCGCAGGATCTACAACGTCGAACAACTGTAATACACTTTTCTCTCCCCTACACCTCGGAAATGGCCACAAAATCCAGCCTCCTCCCTTCAATCTAAATAATCTTTTAATTCTTCTCGCAGTTTCTTGCGAGCTCGATGAAGATAAGTTTTCACCGTACCTACCGGTAAATTAGTAATTCTGGAAATATCATTGTAAGAGAGCCCCTCCAGGTGACGCAAAATTATCACCTCTTTGAACTTGAGAGGCAGATGGTCGATAGCTTTTTCCAATTCCTCTCGTAGCTCCTGGTTACTTAATTCTCCATCGGGGTCCAGAAAAGAATTCTGTTCTATCAAATCTCCCCACTCTGTTTCTTCCTCTTCCCCCACCGGAGTATTGAGGGAAAAAAAGAGGAATTTTTTTCGCCGGAAATGATCTCGACAGACATTAAGAGCGATTCGAAAAATCCAGGTAGAAAATTCGTAAGTATGATTATACTGGTGAAGAGCAAAAAAAGCTTTGGTGAAAGTCTCTTGAGCCAAATCTTCTGCTTCTTCCCTGTGTTTTACCAAACGATATATATAATTGAAAATTGGCTTTTCGTAACGGCGTATCAAAAAATAGAACAGGTCATCGTTACCATTCAATACTTCAGTAACGAGTTCCCCATCGCTCTTCTCTTCATACATCTCAGAATCTCACAAAATGTTTTTCCTAAGCCAGTCAATACGAAATTTAACATTGTTAATCAAAGAAGTACCATCTGCCCACTGTGCTCCTGGGTAGTCCCGGATAATCCTGAGATAGATATGGTAAGCTTCCTGGTATCTACCCAGCTTTTCCAGACAAAGCCCCTGATGAAAAAGAGCTGCAGGAGCAATGAGAATTCCATTATACCAGGTTCCCTGAGGATAATTATTCACACAATTTTGAAAAGCAACCAGAGCTCTGCTGAACTCTTGAGCTTCATACCAGGCGGCTCCGGCAAAGTATTGAGCATCATCTGATATGTCAGTTTGGGGATAGCGCTCTACATATTCAGAAAAAAGAAGCGCCGCCTCTACATAGCTCTCCAATTTATAGAGACAATGAGCAGCAGAATAAAGAGCCTTCCTCCCCACTTCACCACCATATTCCTGGGCTTTTTGGTAGTTAGAATAGGCTTCTTCATAAGAGCCCAAAATGTAGTAACAATCCCCCATTTCATAATAAGCTACACCTAAAAGGTCGCTTTCTGGATAATTGTCCACTAACCGCTGATACTCCACAATAGCACGTTCATAATCTCTTAGCCCCTCACTGAAACTCTTAGCCAAAAGATATTGAGCATCATCAGAAAACTCACTATCTGGATAGCTATCCACTACAGAAGATAGAGAAGAAATAGCAGCAGAGAAATTCCCTAAGTAGTAAAAAGAGGCCCCCCTAATGAAGAGAACTTGAGGAAAAAAACTCCCCCCCGGATAACTATTAAGGAACAAATCGGCCTGATAAATAGTTCGCTCATAAAAACCCAAAGTATAGAGCTCAAAAATATAATCTTTAAGGTTTTCTTCAGTCTGAAGAGCTAAGTAAACTCTGCCTTCCTGATTAATCTTTTGCGTTTCTCCAGCTTTCACTTCTGCTTTTACCACCTCCCCCGTGTATCCAGAGCAGGAAAAGAAAAGGTAATGCTCTCCGGGAGATAACCCCTCTATGAGGAACTTTCCTCCCTCACCAGTAATAACCGTACTTCCTTCTCCCTCCACTACTGCTCCCACCAAGGGACCATTCTCTCCCCACACTTCTCCCTCCAGGGAGCCCTTTTTGGTAACTGAAAAGCAGCCAGAAAATATACCAGCCACCAAAATTAAACTTATTCCCAGAAAGATAATCTTTTTGTTCATCAAGATGCCCCCTTCAACTCTTTCAATCTCTCTTCTGCCCAATTATATGCCATTTCTCCTTCAGAAGACCTCTCCAGCATGAAAGCCAATTCTTCTTTAGCTTCTTTCTCTCTTCCTTCTTCAATCAATATTTCCACCAAATAACGATGAGCCCAGAAATCGTCAGGATTTTTATCCAGGATTTTTCTAAAAGTACTTTCAGCTTTTTCATTGTCCCCTTTCATCCAGCACACCCAACCCAGGTGAAGAAGATAAAGAGAATTCGAGGAAGAAAGGTCCAGAGCTTTCTCTAAAGCCTCCTGAGCTTTATCCCATTCTTTGGTGTAGGCACTTCTATTTTCATAAATGTAGGCTAACTCCCACCAGGCTCGATGGTCTTCAGGATGGGCCTCTAAATATTCTTCATAAGCTTTTATGGCTTTCTCAGAAACAGAGAAAGCTCGTCGATATTTTCCCTGTTCCATAAGTATTTGTCCCATCTTAAAATAAGCCCGATGCACCTCTACTCCTTCTTCCACACACTGTTCTAAAATTTTCAGTGCTTCTCCGTCTTTTCCTCTCCCTCGAGCTTCCATAGCCTGATCAAAGAGAGTCCCTTCTTCCGCTTCCGACCATCCCCCTCCCCAGAAAACGACTAACATCAATATCGTCAAGCAAAAAAGAAGAGCCTTCTTCATTTTATACCTTACCTCCTCTCTACAGTCAAATAAAGTATGAGGCCAGGCACACCAAAAATAATATTAGGCATCCAGGCTGCTATCATAGGTTCCATTATACCTCCTCTTCCCAAAGAGCGAAAAATGGAAAGCAACATATAATAAAAAAAAGCGAGTATAACAGTAACGATAACCCCCAAAGTTCTGGTGTCCCGGGTGCGTTGGACTCCCAAAGGCACTCCCATCAAAATAAAAACTAAAGCAGAGAAGGGGATAGAATACTTAAGGTGATAAGCTACTTCAAAATTCTCAGTACTGGCTCCCGCCTCTTTCAAAATACTGATTTGTTGCTTTAGCTCTCGAGTAGGCATCTCTTCCGGAGTTCTTTGCTCGGTGAAAAATTCTTTTAGTTCTTCTTTCATATCTATAACCATCTCCGAAAACTCAATTTCCTGGGTAAGCCGGCCCCTCTCATCATAGCGATGCATCACTCCTTCTCGCAACAACCACTGGTCCTCCAACCACAAAGCACTTTTAGCCAGGATTACATCGGGAAAGGAGCGATTTTTATCTATCTCATAAATAATCACATCTTCCATTTCCCAGGTCTCGTTATTTAGCTCATTAACATAGAAATAACGGTTTTGAGCATCCCGGAAAAACACATTTTTCTCAATTTTGGGAGGGCCTTGCTTATAAACATACTCTCGAATTAAAACCTGCGCTCGATGATTGGTTTCGGGAACCACTATATCGTTGAGAGCAAAAGACCCCACGCTTACAAAAATAGAAAAAATGATATAAGGTAAAATAATCCTTCTCAAACTTATCCCGCTGGCCTCCATGGCTATCAGTTCACTATCTCGAGAAAGACGCCCCAAACTAAGCTCCGAAGCCAACAGGCCAGAAATAGGAAAAGTCATCACCATATGGGCAGGGATGTAAAGAAGAAGAATTTCTAAAACAACGAGAAAGGGAACCCTTTTATTGACAAAGAAGTCAGCCAGCTCAAAAAGAGTTCCCACCAGTAGTATGACAGTAACTGCTCCTACCCAGGTAAACATCCCGCTGGTGCCATCTTTAATTAAGTAGCGGTCCATTATTTTAAGCAAAATATTTTCCCACCTTCTTTATTTTACTCCTCATCCCCTCAATTTTCACCCGGGCCCACCCTGCTTCTCCCTTGCCACTCCCGCCTCAGTACATTCTGCCCTCTCCCGGAGAACAGAAAGAAAAACATCCCTCCATCTCCGAGATTCAAAAAGGGAGATAATACAACAGTTTAAAGCGAATATTGGCATCATTACAAGTACAAACCGCAAAAACAGTGAAGGAACTAATGTCTCAGACACCTTATCAGCTACCTCCTCCACTTCTATCCCCGGTTTCTCCCTTACGACTTCTGTAAATATAGAACTGGCCAGCTGGAGATAGTCTCCATCCTCCAGGTCTTTTCATTCTTTCTTCCACTTTTAAGCAAAAACACTCCATTCCTTGTGCAATTTTACCACAAAAAATCCTGGTCAGTTTCTTAATATCCAATCATGGCAGCCAAAAGGAAGTAAAACTATACCAGCGGAGATTAGCGCCGGGGCGCTTTTTGAGGGCTTTTCAAATAATTTAATATTTCAGATTCAGGGGTAAGGATGAGAGTGTCTTTCTCAGTAAAAGATTTTTCATACATTTCCATAGTTCTTAAAAAAGCAAAAAATTCCGGGTCCTGGTTGTAGGCCTCAGCATAAATTTTGAGAGCCTCGGCCTCCCCTTCCCCACGGATAATTTGAGCTTCTCTCCTCGCTTCAGCTAAAATTAAGGCTTTTTCCCGATCCGCAGCAGCTTGAATTTTAGTTGCTTCTTCTTCACCTTCTGAGCGGTACTGCCGGGCCTGTTGTTCTCTTTCAGTTTGCATTCGCTGAAAAACCGCTTCTTCGTTCTGGGGAGGAAGGTCAGCTCGCTTTATCCTGACATCTACCACTTCCACTCCAAAGTCCTGAGCTTTGAGATTAGTTTTAGCGGTTACTTTCCCCATAATTTGCCCTCTATCTTTGGACACTACATCTATCAGCTCGACTTTGCCAATTTCGGTCCGAAGCTCAGAATAGGCAATGTCATCAATCCTCACCATGGCTCTGGCCTCGCTCACCACAGTTTGCAAAAACAACAAGGGATCCACTATTCTCCAGCGAACATAGTGGTCAATCACTAAAGTCTTTTTATCCTCGGTAATTACCTCCTCAGGAGGCGAATCATATTCCAGCAATCTTTTGTCAAATTTGTAAACTACTTGCAGGGGATAAGGCAACTTAAAGTGAAGCCCGCTTTCTTTTATCGTAGCTACTGGTTTACCTAATTGCAGAATAACTGCCTGCTCGGTTTCATCCAGGATATACCAGGGACGGGTGATCACTACCACCGCTATAATTATCAGGATCACAATAAGTCGAGTCGACCATTTCTTAGTCATCTTTGATCCCTCTTGCTAAAGGTAAAAGCTTTACAACGTCTTCACTGGCTTCCTGGCTGTCGAATATAAATTTATTAACCTGAGGCCATACAGCCTCCATGGTTTCCAAGAAAATCCTCTCTCGAGAAACATCAGGGTTCAGCTGGTATTCTGATAGAACTTTAAGAAAACGAGCCGCCTCTCCCTCAGCTTCTCTGGTAATCGTAGCTTGAAAAGCCTGAGCTTCCTCCAGGATTTTAGCCGCTTCTCCTCGGGCCTGGGGAACAATCTGATTGCGGTAAGCCTGAGCCTGGTTAATAAAACGGACTCGATCTTCCCGGGCGCTGGCCACATCCCTGAAAGCCGCAGCTACTTCCTGGGGGGGTTGAACATCTTGCAGCTGAACTGCAACCACATCAACTCCACTTTGGTAGGTGTCCAAAATGTCTTGCATCAGAGACCTGGCTTCCTGTTGAACGTCAGATCGCCCTACAGTGAGCACTTCATCAATGCTCTTCTTCCCTACCACTTCTCGCATAGCAGCTTCAGCCGCGTTTCGCACTGCGTTTTCTGCATCACGAATAAGAAATAAGTACGAGTAGGGATCGGAGATTCGATATTGAACTATATATTGGCAATCTACAATATTTTCATCTCCGGTAAGCATCAGGGATTCTTCCGGAAAAAGTCGCTGGTGGGGAGGGGGTCCTGAGTGGAGGGTCCGAAAACCAACCTCTATTCTCCGCAACTCAGTTACCTTTGGTTTTACTACAGTTTGAAAAGGATAAGGAAGATGATAATGAAGACCGGGAGGCACCTGTTGAGAAAATTTTCCTAAAGTTTTTACCATACCAACCTCATCGGGCCCTACAACATAAATCCCGGTTAGAAAATAAATAACTACTATAGCTACTATTATCAGATAACCTAAACGCTTAAAAAAGCGAGCAACCTTTGAGTCATACAGGTTGATAACTTTACCTTCAAATCCATTGTCAAACATTATAGACTCACTATACCTTATTGACTTTAGATTTGCAAGTTTTG
>JAKPIQ010000075.1 GCA_029549715.1 Candidatus Atribacteria bacterium
GAAGGTAAAGACACAATGCCCGATGCGCATGCCACACTACACGCTATATTGCTATGCTTATTCTTCCTTCCACTCTTCTATCTCTGCATCTATCTGCTGGAGAGTTTCTTTTACCTTGCTATCTAATGTAGTTCTATCGAACCCTTCCTTAGATTCTGCCTTTACTTCAATAGTAATCTCTGGAGGAAGTCCTTTTTCTTTTAATGGCCGGATTACACCACCTACTACAGAAGAGAGTTTATCCCAGGGGATTTTAGCTCTTAAAGTCAGCTTTGTAACGGCGCCTTCCTTCACTGGCCCTTCTCCTTCTTCTCTTGCGTCCCATCCCTTATCTTCTATCCCTGGCCATTCTCCTTCTTCTTTCTCTTTCCAGCTCCACTCCTCCTTTTCTTCTTCTTTTCTCCTTTCTTCTGCATCTTTTATTTCTTTTGCCACCTCACCACGCAAAACAACGGAGTCCATCGTTGGGTTAACATCTTCGCTGTAATAAACTTTTTGGCCCTCTCTGATTCCCAGAAATCCACTTCTCACCCCTTCTTTTATGGCATCTAAGAGGACCTTCTCATTTTCTAAGATGGGCATCCCGGGAGTTTTCAGGAAAAGCTCATAAATATTGCGTGCTTCTTTTTCATCCTCATCTCTGGCAAATGTTCTGCCAATTATGTATCGGGGAGTGAGGCGAGAGAGAATCCTTTCTTGCTCTTTAAGATACTGTTTGACCCTTTCTGAAATAGTAGCGCTCATTCCCACTACAGGAATACCCAGGTCTTTCCACACCCAACCTTGCTCCTCTAATAGCGCCAGATGCCTGTAGGCATTGAGAATCCCATTTGGTATTTCCTTCTCGGCATCACTTAATTTCTTTTTCAGCTCATTCTGGCTTTCTTTAATTTGATGGGGCAGGGGGATCAATCTGAGAAACATTTACGGTATAGAGTGGGTCAAACTGAAAAGCATTTCTTATGCGGTGGGATTCCAGATAAAGAAAGAGAGATTCTCCATCAGCCGAAAACGTAAAAGGCTTCTCTTCCAAGATTTCAACAGCTTTTATATCCTCTGCAGAGAGTATGGGGTTATAGAAACGCTGAGTTTCGAGCCCTACGGCTTCTATCCTTATCTGGGTTTCTCCGATTGCTGTGGCTGAAATAACTCTGACTTCTTCTGGCCAGAATGGACTTTTAAGAATATTGTCGGGCTTAATTTGGGTCACCTTATCACCTCCAGTGTATAGTTGTAAGTATAGCAGCTTGCGGATGTAAGAAAGCCGGGACACAATAGGAAATTGAGAGGAGTGCGGTAATAGCAGGGTATTTTGTTCAACAGCGTTTCCGGTATCCCTTTCATTTTTTCTCTTCTAAGTTATTTTTTAGAAATTCTAAAACAACTCCCCTTTTCAGATGTTCATGACAGAATTGGTTCTGATAATTTCTAAGGCAACCGTAACAACTGGTTTCAAGACCACAAGAACAATTCTTTACTCGAGCTAAAGCACTATTAAGAACATCATTAAAGTTCTCTTTATCCATTAAACGTTTAACGTGTCCAGCGCCACCCGGAACATTATCAAATAGGATAAGCATGGTTCCCTCTTCAGAGGGATAAAGACAACCGTCTAAATCTTCTCTTCTCATTCCAAGGGCTTGGCTTGTGCCTTCAAGAATGGCATAGAGCAAAGAAAGGTAAAAGCTATAATCTCCAG
>JAKPIQ010000081.1 GCA_029549715.1 Candidatus Atribacteria bacterium
CTTTCTTTTCTCCTCACCGCAAGAATCCTTTAATCGTCATTCCTGAATGCCTCTATCATCCCCTTCGTCCGTCATTCCTGAATGCTTCTATCAGGAATCCACAGTATTTAAAAACATGGATGCCTCGCTAAATTTCAGGCATGACAGAAGCAGATGGATTCTCCGCTAAATTTCGGGATGACAAACCTTCTCTCTTTCCTCCTCACCCTTGATAGGAGAAATCCCTCCCTATATTCTTTCCCTCTCCCTGGACTCTCTTTCTTTTCCCTCTCCCTTGACGGGAGAGGGTCAGGGTGAGGGTGAAGTTCCGCAAAAATTCCCCCTCCCTTTCCCACCCTGCCAAATCGCTGATTTGGCAGGGAACCCGGGCACCCCCTCCCTCCGGGGGAGGGAGAAAAAAAAAGAAACTTTTCTGTATATCCGTCATTCCTGAATGCCTCTATCATCCCCTTTTCCGTAATTCCTGAATACCCTATCAGGAATCCAAATAATAGGGTGGCAACACTCCTTTTTTCCTGTCACCACGAGCAGGGGCAGCTACAGCGGTAAAAATTAAACCACCTAAAAATATCACTCCCGGGGAATAATTATCTCTGCAAGTTGCTAAAAGTAACTTATGTAGTGGCAAAATATCATATTCTAATTTAAAGAATATAGATTTGGTGCGGGTTTCACCTGAGTGAAGTGTCAAAGTCGGGAGGTTTTCTATGGATGTCAGCGACCAACTACCTCCTCACCGCTACTGGTTCACTAGCTTTATTAGCCACAAATGGAAAAGAATTGTATAATAAACAAAAAATAATTCATCTGATATAATAGAGAAAATTTTTAGGAGGTGCAACGTGGTAGAATTAAACAACGGTATGAAAAAAGCTATTAATCAGTTGACTCAGCAAATTATATCTTCTTCTGTTTACCAGAATTTTGTAGAAAAAAGAAATACTTTGACCAGCAACCCCGAGTTCTCTTCCCTTTTTCAAAAGCTAGAGGAAAGACGGGAATTTCTGGATAGAATAGTTGATGACGGAGAGAATATAACCGACGACGATTTAGAAGAAATAGAACAAATTATCGAACAGCTACTCACCGACCCCTTGTTTGTAGATTATTTTGAGGCTGAAGATGAGTTGGTGTCTCTCTTAGAGCAGATCAACGATGAGCTCAGTTCTTTATTAGGATTTGACTTTGCCAGCTCTGTCTTTCTTTCCAGAGATGAAGATGATGACGATGATGAAGAAGAGGAGGAGGAAGGAGAAGAGTTCTGGGAATAGCTCTCTTCTAACCGAAGGAGTAGATATCTTACCTCTCCCATATCGGGCAGGTGATCCAGGGAGGTTTTACGATCATCAAACTGAAATTGGCGGCAATTATCAGGAGGAGTAAAAGAATCAGAAATTTTAATACCAGCATATAAAGTATCCCACCCCTGTTCCCGTAGCCGCTTAGCCATCGTCGGTGTGCATATTTCTTCTATGGGTTGATTTCTCTTTATCACCGTGCACTTTCCAGTGCTGATATCCGTCCCCCCAACAATAAAGGCACTGGTGGCAGGTTCAAAAAAGAGACAATATCGGCAGACATCTAAACGAGTGCGGCATTTGGGACAGTAAACAGGGCGGGATTTTACTGTTATACCTTTATCAGGTACCGTCTTTAGAGTCCCGGGAATCTCTATCCGACAAAAAGGGCACATAAAAGAGGAGGGCAAATTAACCTGGGTGATTTGTTTCGATTGGGCAAGAATCTGCCTCTTTTCATCATCGCCAATAACCAGCTGTGGTCTTCTCACCCACTGAAATCGAGGATAGTGGACCAGGGCTTCCATCCCATAAAGTAAAGACCGGAAAAAGGGGACGCCTTTTCGGCGAGAAAAAGAAAAAGCAGAAGCAGCATAATAAAAAGAGACCGAAAACCAAAAAATAGGCCATAAATACAGAACTGCTATTTTTAGAAGGGGAAAAGGAAAGATAAGATAAAGTATGCCTCCCCCCATCCAGATAAGAAAAAAGATAAGGTGATGACGGGCACTCATATCTTTTGGTTTTCTGATATGCGGAGGCGAGGTTCCTCAATAGTTACCTTAGTATAGGGAGGAATGGAATGGGTGAGCCAGACATTTCCTCCCACCACGCTTCCTTTCCCGATTATGGTTTGACCTCCCAGAATGGTAGCTCCAGCATAGATGGTTACATCATCTTCAATGGTAGGATGGCGCTTAACTCCCCGGATAATTTTACCTCGCTCATCTTTGGGGAAAGAGAGAGCTCCCAGTGTCACCCCCTGGTAAAGCTTGACATTATTCCCAATTTCACAGGTCTCTCCAATCACTACTCCTGTCCCATGGTCAATGAAAAAACTTTTACCAATCCTGGCTCCAGGGTGAATATCTATGCCAGTGATAGAATGGGCATATTCGGTCATCATCCGAGGTATGAGGGGAATTCCCTGCTCAAAAAGCTCGTGAGCCAGGCGATAGATAGAGATAGCCACAAGGCAGGGATAGCTGAATATTATCTCATCCAGGCTTTTAGCTGCCGGATCGCCATCAAAGGCAGCCTGGACATCGTATTCCAACATTTCTCGCACCATAGGGAGCTTACTGAAGAAGATTTCTATTTCCCGATGGGCTCTTTCTTCTCTCTCTGAAAAATCGTTATCCAGAGAAAAGGCAATCTCCCGGCTCAACTCGCCAAAAATATAATCCAGTTTGTCTCCTACAAAATACTCAGCGTTGAGCCAGCACAAGTTGGTGCGTCCTAAGTAACCAGGAAAAAGTAGCTCTCTCAACTCTTCAGTAATCTCTATTACTTTGGCTCGGGAGGGAAACCGCTTTTTTTCTATATTAGTAATTTTCTCAGTTTTTCGATAGCTTTCTACTAAAGATTTAGCCCACTTTTCAATGGCTAAGGGATAATGAAAAGTCAATTTTATTCCTCACCTAAAATTGAGCAATGACGTTTTTTATTTTGGAAAAAAAACTGGGAGGAACTTCATCATTTCGCCCGTTCAGGCGAATTAAATTTTGCAGGTTGTTTTCTAACTGGTATACTTGTTGACATCTCCAGCACCATTGCAAGTGCCCTTCAATTTGCTGCCTTTCGCTTTCACTCAGTATTTCATGATCCAGGTACAGATATAGCTTTTCTAAGGCTTCTTTACAGTCCATCCTTCCTGATTCTTCCTTTCTGAATCATTTCTCTGGGTGGAGTATTCCCAAAGCGACTTCTGCAGTAGCTTTCTGCCCCGCCACAGACGGGACATAACTGTTCCCATGGGTATATCCAATATTTCTGCCGCTTCTTTATAGGAGAAACCCTCCACCAAGACCAAGACTACGACGGCTCTAAACTCCACAGGTAGAGCCTCTATAGCTTCTATAATGTCATCTTTAGTTAAACTATTTAACAATGCTTCTTCTGGAGTTATTCCCTCCGCTACAGGTTGGAAGAAAGATTCTTCTTCCATTTCCTCCAGAGAAGGAATATTCCGCCTATCTCTCACTCGATAGTAATTGTTTATATAGGTGTTGGTTAAAATTCGAAATACCCAGGCTCGAAAGTTAGTCCCCCTTTCAAACCGGTCAAAGGCAGCGAAAGCTTTAGTCACTGTTTCCTGAACTAAGTCTTCAGCGTCTTCCCGGTTGCGGGTCATACGTAGAGCAGTACGAAACAGTGATGCTAATTCAGGATCTAATAATTCTTGAAAATCTCGTTTTTTTTCTTCTTTGGTTTCTACCATTACCCAATCAATCCTTTTAGGAATCCTTCAAAAAATCAGCATTTTTCAGATTCTCTAACTCTTTGTGAAATTGAATTACCTCATCAATAGTGATTTGCCCCTTAGGTTTTGCTTTTTTCTTCTTTTTATTGGCAATTCGAGCTACATCTTCCAGTTTTTCTAAGTTGAAAGTAACCTCACCAAAATCTTTGCAATGAGGACATATATATCTTATATATCCAGAGCCCTGGTAAGCGGGAATTTTATAAATTCCAATCTCTGTTACGTCTTCCGGGGCAATCAACGCTTTACAATTTCTGCACTTTAAAGGAAGCTCTTGCATTTCTTCCTCCTGAACTATTTTTAAAATATTTTACCAAGATAGAGCAAATAATACAAGTTAAAATATTTTCCCTCCCTGTTATTTTAATTTTTTCAAGTTTCTAAGCCGCACCACAAAGCACATAGAGCGCTTTTGCTTTCCATTATTATAAAGCAAAAATTAAATAAAATGGTTAGTTTCCTCTTTCTGTCATTCCCGAAATCTTTTATCGGGAATGTAAAAGTTTTGCGGAATACTATAAAAACATAATTCCTTCTTATACGCTCTTGAACCGCCCCCTTATACCGAGGGAGAAAACATCCCTCGGTAGTTTTTGTTTTTCTTTCTCCCCGGAGGAAGCTTTTCTTTTTCCTTCTCCCTCCCCTCGCGGGAGGGAGCGAGAGGGAGGGGGAAATTGCTGAACAAAGAAATTTTGAAGAAAAGCGAGATCGCCACTCGCGAGCAATGCGCCGTGCTCGCGATGACGGAAAAGGGGATAATAGAGGTATTCAGAAATAGCGAAAAAGAGGCCAGTTCCCCAAGTGGTCATTGCAAATAACCATTTCAAAAAACCTCCGAGTAAAAACCTGCAAGCTTTCTGCAACAATTCTGCAGTTTCTTTGCTATTTTTCATCGTTTTCTATATTTTTTAGTTCATCGTTAGTTCTTGGGAAGTTCCTTTTTAGCGTCGGAAAACTCGTGAAACCACGTCAGAAAAGTGGCGTCGAAAAAGTAGCGATATCTTATTCCCTAAGTTAATCTTACGTTGGTTAATAATACAAATACCACTCCCTTCCGCTTTTTATCAGTATTACACTTCCTGGCACAGCAATCTCCTCATACCTTCCTTGAGAGTATATTTGTACCCAGATATCTAAATCTACCGTTGCCTCATTTCCCCGTATATCTATTGAATATATAGTAGCAGCAACCCAAATTATTGCGTCATCGTATTGGGGGAGAGATGTAAATGTGGCTTCAGCCTGTTCTGTATATAGATAAGCCTCCGAC
>JAKPIQ010000110.1 GCA_029549715.1 Candidatus Atribacteria bacterium
AAGTCTATGGTCCTTCTTAAAAACGATGGAGTGTTACCTCTAAAAAAAGACCTGGGAACAATAGCAGTTATAGGACCCAATGCTGTGAGTACCAGAAATTTACACGGAGATTATAGCTATACAGTACATGTTTCTAATGTACGAAAGTGGGAAGGAGAAGAAGTCCAAGAAGATGACGCGGTAAAAACTGTGAGTGTGTTGGAAGGGATAAAAAGTAAGGTTTCTGCGAGCACTAAAGTCCTTTATGCTCCAGGGTGTGGTATTGCGGATACCTCTCGTGATGGTTTTCCAGAAGCAGTCGAGCTAGCAGAGCAATCTGAGGTTATCGTTGCAGTTATGGGGGAAAATAGTGGCCTTTTCAAGGCTTCTGTTTCTGGAGAGGGAAGTGACCGGGTGGATTTAGACCTTCCTGGAGTGCAAAAAGAACTTCTCCAGGCTCTCAGGGAAACTGGAAAACCCATAGTTTTAGTTCTGGTTAATGGCCGACCACTTTCTCTTAACTGGGAAAAAGAAAATATTCCCGCCATTTTGGAAGCCTGGTATCCCGGAGAAGAAGGAGGAAATGCCATAGCCGAAGTGATATTTGGTGATTACAACCCCGGAGGGAAGCTCCCTATTTCTTTCCCTCAAAGTGTAGGGCAGATTCCAGTTTATTATAATAGAAAGCCTTCTTCTTTTAGCGAATATATAAACACCACCGCTCAGGCTCTTTTCCCCTTCGGGCATGGTTTAAGCTATACTGAGTTTTCTTACTCAGACCTAAAAATTACTCCTTCTCAGGTCAATTCCTTAGAAGAAGTCAAAATAAGTTTTAAAGTCAAAAATACCGGGAGTCAAGAGGGAGATGAGGTAGTGCAGTTGTACATTCACGACCGGGTAGCCTCAGTGGAGCGACCGGTGAAGGAACTCAAAGGGTTTAAGCGCCTTACCCTCCAGCCCGATGAAGAGAAGGAAGTTATTTTCACCCTCTTTCCTGAACAGTTAGCTTTTTATGATGAGTCTATGAGGCTCATAGTAGAGCCAGGAGTTTTTGAGATTATGGTAGGCAGTTCTTCAGAAGATATCCGGCTTTCAGGGGAATTTGAAGTTTTGAAAGAAAAAGTGATTACCAAGTATAGAAAATTCAGCAGTGTAGTTTCAATAAAGTAAGGAGTGGTCTTGTGGAATTTCAAGGCTTGCATCATGTAGCTATTAAAACCAGCGATCTGGGTAAAACTCTTGATTTTTATTGCGGCATTTTAGGGTTAGAAGTGGAAGAGCGGTTTTATGATTCCGGGGAAGAAGCAGAGATTGTTTTCCTCTCCTTAGGAAATACTCAGCTGGAAGTCATTGCTCCCCATCGACCAGAAGAGAAAGAAATCAACTTCTCTCCCTCTTTCCATCTGGCTTTAGCCACTTCTAATGTAGAAGAAACCTACGAAGAGCTGATGGAAAAAGGGATAAATTTCACTCTTCCCCTCACCGAAAGCGGAGGATTCAAGTACGCCTATTTTTCTGGACCAATGGGAGAGACTCTGGAAATAGTGGAAATAGTGGAGAGAAGAGGAGGTTTTAATGATTGACCAAACTCGAGCCTCTTCACCAGAAGAATATATCTGGTCGGGAGAAAAGATAGGCG
>JAKPIQ010000168.1 GCA_029549715.1 Candidatus Atribacteria bacterium
AAACTTTGAGCTTCTCATCTTTCAAAGAGAAACTCTCTTTTCCATCCTCCGGCTTAATCCCTCAGAACCGATGGCAACTATAAGATATCATCTCTTCTGGAGTTTGTCAATAGGGAGTTTAAAAATTTTTTTAAATTTTCACGATATTTTATCTAGAGCCTGGCGATAAGAAGAAAGGAGACGGCGGAATGCAGGTTGAGGATGCTTTTCTTCCTGAAGAATTACTTGCAGGAGAGCTGAACCCACTATCACTCCATCAGCGATTTCGGCCAGTCTTTTAGCTTTCTCTGGTGAGTTCACTCCAAAACCGATGAGAACCAAAGAAGAAGAGGCACCTTTTATAACCTCTACTACTTCCCGGAGATGTTCTTTTTCTATCTCCACCTGCCCGGTCGTGCCTTTACCGGAAACCAGATATACAAAACCTTCACTCTCTTTAGCAATCTGCTTTATCCTCTCTGGAGGAGAAGTAACTGAGGCAAGCAATATTCGGGATAAATATCCCTCCATATCTTTTTCCAAATTTCTTGCTTCCCGAGGGAAATCGGCAATGATTAAACCTGAAAATCCGGCATTTTTGAAATCTCGAGCAAAACGAGAAAAACCATATTGATAAACGATATTACCGTAAGTCATAGCTATCAAAGGAAGAGTGGTTTTTTCTTCTTCCAAAGTTTGTGCGACTAGCTGGGGCGTAACTCCTTTTTCTAAAGCTCTCTGGGAAGTAGTTTGAATTACCGGGCCATCAGCTAGGGGGTCAGAGTGAGGAATACCGACTTCCAGCGCATCCACTCCTTCTTCTTCGCAGATATGCATCAAATCCAGAAAAGTGGGAATATCGGGATAACCAAAAGTGAGGTAGGGAAGAAAAAGTTTTCCTCTTTTTCTTTTCTCTTCTAATTTGTCTTTTAATATGTCAGTCATTTCCCTTTTCCTCCTCTAAGTACCGTAAAACTTCTTCTACATCCTTGTCTCCTCGTCCGGAGAGGCATATCACCATAACTTTCCCCGGGAGTTTCGGGGCTATTTTAGAAGCATAGGCTATAGCATGGGCACTCTCTAGAGCCGGTATAATTCCTTCTTTTTTAGAAAGTTCTAAAAATGCCTGTATTGCTTCTTCATCGTTAACTGAGACATACTGAGCCCGGCCGGAGGAGAAAAGATAACTGTGTTCTGGTCCCACCCCGGGGTAGTCAAGGCCGGCAGATACGGAATGAGTCTCCTGAATTTGTCCGAACTCATCCTGTAAGATGTAGCTCAGGCTTCCGTGGAGAATCCCTTTTCTTCCTCCTCCAATACTGGCAGCGTGTTTTCCACTTTCTATTCCCATTCCTCCTGCTTCCACTCCTATAAGAGCTACCTTTTCCGGAACGAATTCGTAAAACATCCCCATAGCATTACTTCCTCCTCCCACGCAAGCTAAAGCGTAGTCAGGTAGTCTCCCTTCTTTTTCCATTATCTGCTGTTTAGTTTCTTTACCGATTATGGACTGAAAATCTCGCACCATCTGAGGATAAGGATGAGGTCCCACCACGGATCCGATAACATAATGGGTGGTATCTAAATTCCTCACCCAGTCTCTCATAGCTTCGTTAATAGCATCTTTCAAAGTCTGGCTTCCACTGTAGACCGGAATCACTTCTGCTCCTAATATCTCCATGCGAAAAGCATTGAGTTTTTGTCTTTCTATGTCTTTGGCTCCCATATATACCTGGCACTCTAAATCTAAAAGAGCGGCAACAGTGGCTGTAGCTACTCCATGCTGTCCGGCTCCGGTTTCGGCAATAATTCTCTTTTTACCCATTTTTTTAGCCAATAGCGCCTGGCCCAGGGTATTATTTATTTTATGAGAGCCGGTATGGTTTAAGTCTTCTCTTTTTAGATAAACCCGTGCTCCTCCCCAGGATTCGCTGAGGGATTGAGCAAAATAAAGCGGGGTGGGTCTTCCAGCATAGTTCTCCAGGTAATATTTTAACTCTTCCTGGAATTGTTTATCCTTTTGGTAATATTGGTAAACCTCTTCTAATTCTTCTAAGGGGTGAACTAAAATTTCTGGAACAAACCTCCCCCCGAATTCTCCAAAAAATCCCAGATTTTCCATTTCATTTTCCTCCTACCTTCTCTAAAATTTTCCTCACTTTTTCCGGGTCTTTTTTTCCGGGGTAAATTTCCACTCCACTATTTAAATCCACAGCGAAGGGATGCAAGAGAGAAATACACTGCAGGATATTTTCTTCTCTCAAGCCTCCTCCAATTATAACCGGTCTGGGAAAATCAACTCCTTTTATCTTTTCCCAGGGGAAAGTCATCCCGCTTCCTCCTCTTTTACCATCAAAAAGCAGGAAATCTACCACCGGGAGATATTCTTCTACTTCACGAGTATCAAATTCTTCTCCCACAGAAAAAGCTTTGATTATTCCTCTCCCCAGGTTCTCACAAAAAGCAGGGTCTTCTCCACCATGTAATTGTATTAAGTCAAAACCACAAAAGGCCCGCAGTTTTTTTACCTCCTCTGCGCTCTGATTTTGAAAAACTCCCACCTTTATTATCCGGGAGGGTAGAGAGCTAATTATCTCTTTTGTTTTCTCTGGAGGGATAAAGCGGTGGCTATCCTCCACCAGAATAAATCCCAGAGCCCAGAGCGGGAACTCACTCAAAAGCAGAACATCACTTTTTTCTTTAATGCCACAAACTTTAACTCTGAGCAACTTTAGCTCCTCCCTGGAGTTCTTTCAGTTTTTCTGCCGGATGCGGAGAGGCAAGTAGCGTCTCTCCTATCAAAAAATTGTTTATCCCTTTATCCATCAGTTTTTCGATATCTGCTCTATTTTTAATTCCGCTTTCTGCCACTATCAGAACTGAGGGTGGAACTTCTCGGCAGAGCTGCTCTGAAATTTCAAGAGAAACTTGAAAAGTAGCCAGATTACGATTGTTGATACCAATTAAAGGAGCGCCAGCTTCCAGCGCTTTTTCTACATCCCTCTCGTCATGAACTTCCACCCAGGGGACGAGGTTCAGAAGAGTACAGAGATAAACAAAGCGCTGCAAGCGTTCCCGGGATAGAATACGAGCAATGAGAAGAAGAGCATCTGCTCCCCATTGAGCTGACTCATAAATCTGGGTTTCCTCTATCACGAAATCCTTACGGAGAAGAGGAAGAAAGGTAAATTTTCTCACTTCCTGAAACATCTCCAGGCTTCCTTTAAAGTAATCCTCTTCCGTGACCACAGAAATTGCCACCGCTTCCCCTTCTTCGTATTCTTCTAAATAAGGAAGGAAACTTCCTTCTATCAATTTCCCCCGGGAAGGAGAAGCTCTCTTAATCTCAGCTATGATGTTAGGTCCGGACAGAGTTTTAAGAGAAGAAAGAAGAGGATTTTTCCTCCCCTCTCTTATCTTAAATATCTCCACTACTTCCCGAGGAGAATATTGCTTCCCTTCTACAAGCCTCTTTTTCTTCCCCGTTACTATTTTTCCCAGAAACCCCTCCATTATTTTCCCTCCAGAGCTCTACTTATCCTCACCACTTTTTTCAATGTTTGTAGTGTTCTCCCTGAATCGATAGCTTCTTCTACCTTTCCTATTGCTTCTTCTAAATCTCGAGCTTTCTCTCCTATCCAGAGCAAAAACGCACTGTTTAGAACCACCGCTTCTCTTCGTGCCCCTTTTTCTTCTCCCTGGAGAATGTTCATTAAAATTTGAGCATTTTCGGGAGGCGCTCCTCCCCGAAGCTCTCCTATATTCCTTACTGGAAAACCTGCTTCTTCAGGGTGAAAGGAAGAAAGAGTTATTTCATCTCCTTCTACCAGAGCTAATTTAGTTTCTCCGGTTGTACTTATCTCATCTACTCCTGGCTCTCCCCATACCACTAATCCTCTTTTTACTCCTAAAGAAACTAAAGTTGAGGCTACAGGTTCAATAAGCTCGGGAGCGTAAACTCCCACCAGCTTATAATCCATGGGGCAGGGATTAGTGAGAGGCCCTAAAAGATTGAAGACAGTTCTGATTCCTAATTCTTTTCTCACTCCCTGTACCGCTCGTGTAGCAGGATGATAGAGAGGTGCGTAAAGAAAGGCGAAGCCTGTTTCTTCAAAAAGGATCTGCATTTTTTCTCTTTCCATATCTACTTTTATTCCCAGACTCTCCAGTAAATCTGCACTGCCACAGCGGCTGGAAACTGAACGATTACCATGTTTTACTATTTTTAGTCCGGAGGATAAGGCCACAAAGGCAGAAGCGGTGGAAATGTTGAAAGTCCCCTGGCCATCTCCTCCAGTTCCACAGTTATCGGCCACAGAAAGAGAAGAAACCGAGAAATTTACTGCTTTTTCTCTCATCGCCTCGGTAAACCCGGTAATTTCTTCTCCATCTTCTTTGCGCATCCGCAGGGAAGACAGTAGTGCTCCCATCTGGGAAGAAGTAAACTCTCCTTCCATCAAGTTTCTCATCAGGGAATAAGAGTCCTTCCTGCTTAACCTTTTTCCTTCTATCAGATATTCTAAAAAATCTCGAGCCGTTTTTAACATGAGAGTTCCACCTCCAGAAAATTCTTTAGAATGGTTTTCCCCTGAGGGGTTAAAACTGATTCGGGATGAAATTGCACCCCGAAAAGAGGGCGATAAATATGTTGCAAAGCCATTATTTCTTCATTTTCTGTTTGAGCAATGACTTTCAGGGAAGGTGGTAAACTCTCTCGCTCGACAATGAGGGAGTGATATCTACCCACCCAGATCTGGGGAGGCAATCCTCGGAAAAGAGGAGAGGGGAAAAGGCGAACTAAAGACTTTTTCCCGTGGCAAGGTTGGGGAGCTTTTACTATTTTTCCCCCTTCAACATAGGCAATGCACTGATGGCCAAAGACACACCCCTAAAGTAGGGATAGATGGGAAATGAGCAATTACCTCATTGGCAATTCCTGCCTCCTGGGGGTCTTTGGGACCAGGAGAGATAACAATTTTGGTCGGTTTCATTTTTTCCACCTGGGGAAGAGAAACCTCATCATTGCGGAATACTTTGATTTCCTCCGTAGTTAGCTCCCCTAAATACTGCACCAGGTTATAGGTGAAAGAATCGTAATTATCAATCAAGAGAATCATTAACTGTTCCTCCTTCCCGCTAAATTTAAAGCTAAGAGTAAAGCTTCGGCTTTACTCCGTATTTCCTCATATTCTCTCTGAGGTATAGAATCATAAACAATTCCTGCCCCGGCCTGGACTTCTGCCCGACCTTCCCGGAAAAAGATACTGCGGATTACGATGCAGGTATCCAGATTGCCGTTTAAGCTCACATACCCTAACGCTCCAGCGTAAGGCCCTCGAGGGAGAGGCTCCAGCTCTTCAATTATTTCCATGGCTCTCACTTTAGGTGCTCCGCTAACTGTCCCTGCAGGAAAAGATGCCTGTAGCGCTCTCCAGGGAGAAATACGGGGAGCTAAATTACCGGAAACAGTGGAGACGATGTGAAAAACATGAGAATAGCGCTCTACGTCCATAAATTTTTCCACCTGTACTGTTCCTCTTTTGCACACTCTTCCTAAATCATTTCTTCCCAGGTCTAAGAGCATCACGTGTTCGGCAATTTCTTTTTCGTCATGGAGTAAATCTTCTATTATTTCTTCTTCAGGAATGGAGGGCAGCCTCTTTCTCGTTCCAGCGATGGGTTTAGTAAAAATTTTCTCCTCCTCTATTTTTATGAGCATCTCTGGAGAAGAGCCGGCTATCTGAAACTGGTCGGTCTTCAAATAAAAAAGATAAGGAGAAGGGTTCAGGGAACGCAAAAACCGATAAGGGATAAAAGGGTCACCAGAAAAAGACTGAGAAAAGTGCTGAGAAATGACCACTTGAGAAGTATGCCCCTCCCGGATAAAGTCTCTCACTTTTTCTACTTTCTCTCTAAATTCTCCCTCAGTGAGGGAATGCTCCACCTCTCCCCGAACTTCAAAAGAAGAGGAAGAAGGAGATGAGGGCTGGAGTAATCTATTATAAGTTTCTTCTATCCATTCCTTCCCCTCATCATAATCTATTTCTTCACCCCCCCGGGCAATATATACTATCCCTAAAAGATGTTTCAGGTGGTCAAAATAGAGAAAGCGGTTGCTCTTTATCCAGTATGCTAGAGGATAGTTTATCTTCCGCCGAGGAATGGTTTTTTCCCAGGTTTTCACTGCATCATAGCTCAGAAAACCCACTGCTCCTCCTAAAAAAGGAAGAGAAGGTTCAGGATAAACGGAATAAGAGGGAAATTTTTCTTCCAGAAGCGAAATGACGTCGGCAAACTCCTCTACTTTTACTTCCTCCCCTCCCCAGATTAAAAAAGAATAGCGCCCCCATTTTTCTCCTCTTTCAGCACTTTCCAGTAAAACCAGAGGAGTTTCCTCACCGAATTTATCCACTAAGGACACCGGAGTAAGCCGGTCTGCCAGCTGCTCGGTATAGAGAGGAATAAAGTCATAACCCTCTGCCGACAACTTTTTAAATTTCCCATTTTCTGGTTTTATCTCCATATTTTCCTCCCATATAAAAAAAGCCCTCGTCAAGAGACGAGGGCTTAAACTCGCGGTACCACTCTAATTAACGGCGTAAACCGTTCACTCACTCGGTACAAAAACTACTATACCTGCTTTCTTTTATCGGGAAAGAACCGTCTCAGTCTACTCGAGTGTCCTCTTTCGATGAGCTGCTCCGAGGCCCATTTACTTTTTTCTCCAGCACCAGGCTCCCACCTGCCCTGGCTCTCTGTGGTGGAAGGAAAAAAGCTACTCTCCCTCATCGTCGCTTTTCTTATTAGCGCTTATTAAAGCACAACTTTTTCTCTTCGTCAAGGGGGTAGCTGGTAGATATTGTAAATTTATAAGGAAAGCTTTCAGGTTCTTCTTAAAGACCACAGCCTGCCCGGGCAGGCTGTGGTGTAGTGCAGATTCGAAATCCTAGGGAGTAACCGTAAAGGTGGGAATACTTACTATAGCATTGAAGGCATTTCCGGCTCGGTCCTTAATATCCATAAGGGAAGAGTAAGCAAAACCAACCACCAACTGGTCACCGGCAACCAGCCAGTCTGTATCCCATCTTCCGGTTAAGGTAACCGTCTGGCTGTCTTCCTCAAGGTTTACTTCAGTTACTGTGAAATGAGAGCCACCTGGACATAAAATAGGAGCAGCACAACTAACAGCCCAGAATCCAATATGTTCGAAAACATTCACATCTTCTATAACTACCGGCTCGTTAAATCGAACAGTTATAGTGGGTGCTGCGCCAAAGGGGGCGTCTGCCTTTGCTGAGCAGGAACTAAGGTAGGGTTGCGTTGTATCTACCACAAGAGAAAAAGTTTCCTGGGCGCTTTCCGGAAGTCCTCCGGCCTCAGCGGTAAAAGCAAAGGTGAAGGTCCCTTCAGTAGTTCCGCTGGTCCAGCTCCAGGTGAAGCTGCCTGCAGGACTGGTAGTGGTACTACCAAGAAGAGCGCCATTTAGATATACTTTGATAATGGCATCAGCGGGTCCGCTTCCGGTAAAGGTAACTGTAGTGCCACCTTTAACCGGATCACCATTTTGCAAATTCTTTAAACCA